>JAJZIJ010000042.1 GCA_021810625.1 Acidobacteriota bacterium | reverse complement strand
GGACGGACTCCGAGCAACGCGATGCCTGCCTCAACCCTTGGACCGACTACTACAACCACCAGCGACCTCATGCTAGTCTCTCTTACAAGCCGCCCATCAGCCGCTCCGAAATCGGTACAACCTCTTGGTCATCTACACGCACCCAGCCTACCCTCAGGGGCTGGAGCCTCGCGTTGATTTTGCTGGAATACCGGGCGGGCTGAAGTCCGTCCCCTTCACAGGCTGGAGTCGCGCCCCTTCAAAACGCCAAGGTACACAGAATTTCTCTAAAAATGGAAGCTCACATCTGCGGTAATCGCTCGCGGAGTGACGTAATGCGTTCCGCTGAACGTTGACAGGTAGTTGTAGAGCGCATATTTGTTGGCGATATTGATGGCCGTGATGTTGGCGCTGAATAAATACCGTTTGCTATTAAAGATATTGTCATCGCCAACAGACATATCGAACAAGCTCCTTGGCAATACGCGCTGCGGATTATGATCGTCGTTCTCTGTACCCGGCGCCGGAACTTTAAGAAGCGTGGAGCCAAATTGATTGGCCGGACATACAAAAGGCAGCGCCTGCGTTAGCGTTGCATGGATATTTCCGCAATAAAAGCCACCTTCAAATTCCAGATCCGGGGTTAGCGGCACCCCGGGAACGTCGTTATCCACCATGCGAATGGCGGGCTGTCCATTGAGTGTTGTAGACGATGCGGCGCAGGTTGCTGTGTTTGCATAGCAAGGGGTTGATCCAGCGACAAGTCCGCTGTCATAGCGCCAATTAAATCCAAGCCACGGGCCAGCGCGACCTAACTGATATTGCAGATGGGTCGTCTGATTGAATTTCTCATCATGGTCAATACGAAAAGGAGTGTGAACCGCTGCCAGCGCGCCAGCCTGCACCACGCCGAGGCCGCCAATCTGCGGAGTGAAAAAGCGCGCTGCCACGGAGGACATGACAACGAGAGCAGAAAATCCATGTGTCTCTGGAATCGAAGCGTTCACGGCGAATCCAGGAATTTTTGAGCTATACCAATCGATGGGAAAGGTAATGGGAGTGTTGCCGAGGACGCTAAAATCGAATGAATTGTGCGTATATTTCCACACGTATTCGCCGCTCAGAACAAAGTGCGGGCCAAAGGCCTGCGTCAGGCCCGCATGAAACTCATTGCGATAGCCCGGCAGCAAAGGGGCAGGCAGGCAGGGAATCAGCGCGGCAATTACGGGATACAGGCATCCTGTACTCGAAAGAACCAGATTTTCATTGAAGGGAGTTTCCAAGGTTCGCGCATACGAAACGCGGAGCACAGTATTGGTTCGCTTCACGTTGTAAGAGATACCGGCGCGAGGCTCTATCTGGTGCGCATCCGTAAGACCATTGTAGTGGTCATTGCGAACTCCAATACTAAAGAGCCAGTTCTTTATCGTAATTTGATCTTGAATATAGAGCGCCAACTCTTTTACATCCGTGTGGCCATAGAAAGCATACAGACCTCCGCCTCTGGTTAAGTCGTACCCTAAAAGAATCGGATTGAAGTATGGATACAGCGTGGAGTTCGGCGCGTTTGGGTTCGAGGCAACATTGGGCTGATCCCCCGCAGCAACGCATTGGGAAGGACTGGTGAACCCAGGAATTCCATTCCCACTTGCGTCGATACAAGGGGCGTTCAGGATGGGATCAACAATCCCCAGGTTGAAATGCTCGCGTAGAAACGTCTGCTCATACATTCCTCCCGCTTTGATGTTGTGTGCCCCTTTTTCATAGGAAAGATCGGTTGTAAAGCCAGCGTTGGTAAGAGTGCGTTGTTGAGAGACCGTCTCCCGCTGCAAGGCTGCGGGGCCAAGATCGGCGAGTGGATTGTTACTCGGATAGTAATTGTAGGCATCACGCCGGATGTAGGGGCCAAAATTAAAAACAAGATCGGATCCGATGGTGCGCGTGTAGGCGGGAGCAATGTCGAACGTTAGAATCTGGGAGCGCTGATCGGCATTGCCGACATTGCCGAAGACGGGGGCAGTCCCGCTGCCTCCGCTGACTATGTTCTTCACGTTTAGGTTGTCAAAGTTATTCGGCGTTTGAAACCAGGAGCGCGTGTAGTTGAAGTTAAGATGCATGGAATTTTCCTGGTTGAATTGGTAGTCCACCCGGTCGAAGAGATTTTCTTCGTTTCCTTTGGAGTGGAATACGCTGAACTCTGGCGGATCAAGAAATCGTCCAGTATTTAATCCGTCAATCTCAATAAAATTCCCCCAACTCTTGCCGCCATAGCCAAGATCAAAACCTACTGTAGAAGAACCGAATGATCCGTAGGACGTGCTTGCGCTGCCAGTCGGCGTGGTATCTCCCTGCCCTGACCGCGTGGTCACTTTAATTACGACGCTGGTCTTGTCGCCGTACTCGGCGGGGGGCGCTCCTGCGATCACCTCCATTGTCTGAATCGCGTTTACGGGAAGCTGATTCGAGAATGCCTTGCTTTGCTGGTCGGTAATGGGCTGTCCGTCAACAGAAAAAGAATTTTCCGCGTGATCCCCCATGCCATGAAACAGTCCATTGGAATCCGCAGTAATTCCCGGCGAGGCGAGCGTGACCAAGGAGCTTAGCGAAGAAGATTGGCTTTCGAGTGGAAGCTTATCGAACAGCTTCCGGTCTACGTCGGTGTGAAAGGTGGAATCATTCTCCACCAAGTCGCCTCCACCTTCCACCGTGACAGTGCTGGAAGACTGACCAACCTTCAAGGCTGTCGTTACGCTTGTAGGAACCACAGAGCGGACAAGGACAGTTAAGGAGAGCGGGGTAAATCCGTCGATTGTTATCGTGATGTGGTAGGGGTTAAATGGCAGGTTGAGAAATGAGTAATGACCAGCATTGTCTGTTGTTGTGGTTTTCGTATATTGACTAACCGGGTTAACAAGGGTAACGGTAGCGCCAGGAACGACCGCTCCCGTTGGATCGGTCACGGTTCCAAAGATGGTTCCTGATCCTGCTGTGGACTGCGCATGGAGCACAGATGCGGCAGTTACAAGAAAAAAGATAGCAAGAAAAAAGACACTGCACCGCATCGTCGCGCGCACGGGAAACCCTCCGAAAAATTACTGATTTTTTTGAAATCGAACTATTTAGACCAGGACAGTCTGATTCGGAGGAGGTCGGTTATAGAGGGAAAAAACTACGAGTCGATACTTCCCGTGCAGCGGTTTGGAGGTACGGACATACGCGACCCTCGCAAAGGAAGGAGTCATATTTGGCGCTGAAACCGCCGGACGAACGGATAGATGCGCAGTCAGGCAAAGAGCGCAATCGTCATGAACGGCTGGGCCGGAGGCGTGGGTGTGCGCCACGCGAACGATGCCGCCGAAGACAATCAGGGCAACACAGAAGAAGCCGAGCGCCAACCATAACGCGCGACGTATCTTCGGATTTAGGCTGTGCCCCGACATTATCAACAGGTATAACACAACCCCGCTTGAATCCTGACGCGGGAAGCGGGTCACTGTCTGGGGTTGAGATGGCGGATGGAGGCCAGAATTCCGCTTCCAACCTTGCCGCGCCCGACGGTTTTGTTTTCGGAGGTTGGGCCTTCCGGCGTTGCGCGTTCTGCTGTGCCGATTCCAGGTGCTCCGCACACTCCGTTCCGCGTGGAATTCTTGACCGCGTACATGGCGGCATCCGCAGCGCGGATGATCTCATGCAGGCCGCGACCGTCTTCCGGGGTCGAGGCAACGCCAAAGCTGGCTCCCAAGGTAACGTTCAGACTGTTTTCCTGTAGGAATTTTGTTTCCTGCAACGTTTGCAACAGCAGCTTCGCCGTATTGATGGAGGATGCTTTGCCCATGTTGGGCAACAGCACAACAAACTCATCGCCGCCGTAACGGAAGGCCGAACCGAGTGGCCCGATGTTGTCGCGAATCATTTGGCCCACCTCCCCCAGCAGCTTGCTGCCTATCAGGTGGCCATGCGTGTCGTTGATGTTCTTAAAATGATCCAGGTCGAGAAAGATCAGGCTGACAGGCTGATGCTTGCGGCCACAGCGATCCAGGGCCGCATCCAGCATGTCATACAGATGCCGCGCGTTGTAGAGGCCCGTGCAATCGTCGGTTATGGTGAGTTTTTGAATCTGCTCCATCGCGCGCGCATTCTGAATGGCAATCGCGGCATAGTCGCAGAGCGCGTGCAGAAAAAGGATTTCCTGTGTCTGCATCGTGTCAATGGGGCAATTGACCAGTTGAATGACGCCGTGCGTGTGGGCGCGGGAGCGGAGCGGCAAACAAATCACCGTTTCTGCGGGCTGCGTGCCCGCAGGCTGCGCGTCCGTGGGTCGTGATTCTTGAAACCGTGGGTCTGCCTGGGCGTTGGCGATGATGAGCGGTTCTCCGTGCTGCGCCACCCAGCCCGGTATTCCCTGGCCGACGGGGATGCGCTTGCGTCCCAGAGCCTCCTCGGCGCCCGCCGCATAGACCAACTCCTGTGACGCCTCGTCGAGCATCAACAGAGACCATGTTGCCGGACGAAACGACCGCTCCATCTGTTGCATGATGGTACGCAGCACCTGATCCAAATCCAGCGACGAGGTCAGCGTGCGCGCAACCTCATGCAGTATCTGCAATTCCCGATACTGCGGCTGTGGCTCTGGAAATTTTATGTGCGTCGTCACGGGCGGCCTCAAAATGCGCGGGCGTTTTATCCTGCGCTAGCCGTACTGTATCGCAGTCTGCAACCCTTGACTATCGTCATCTTTCAGTTTTGCAAGGTGGCTGTCCCAATCCAGAGAATCCAGAGAGCGAAGATTATCCCCCGATATGCACCATGCTGCGCGAGGGCTTCAGAAATCCTGACTCGCCAATGTGATGGCGCGCCTCCTTATGCTCCACCGTCCGACGAATCATGGCGGCCAGATCATCGTCTCCACCGCCGCGATGCAGCACGCCGTAAAGATCGTGGTCGAATTGGGAAAAAAGGCAGGTGCGAATCTTGCCGTCGGAGGTGAGCCGAATGCGGCTGCAATGTCCGCAGAAGGGATGCGAGACTGGCGCGATGATGCCAATCTCCCCCTGTCCGTCGTCGAAGGTATAGCGGCGCGCTGTCTCGCTCAATGTCTGTGGCGGCAGTGGAACCACGGGGCGAAATTCATTCAGAGCGCGGAGAATCTCCTCCAGCCGCACCACGACCTCTGGCGTCCAGCGACGATCCTCCTCCAGCGGCATGAACTCAATAAAGCGGACGATGACGCCCTCGTCGCGAGAGAACCTGGCAAAGGCGACGATCTGATCCTCGTTAAAGCCGCGCAGCAGCACGCAGTTGACCTTGACGGGCGCGAGGCCGACCCGCTTGGCGGCGCGAATGCCTGCCAGCACGCGATCATAGCCATCCGTCACGCGTGTAATCTGCGCAAATTTCTCGCGATCCACGGCATCCATGCTCACGGTGATGCGATGCAGTCCTGCATCCTTGAGCGGCTGCGCCAGGTCTTCCAGCAGATGTCCATTGGTGGTCAGCGCGATGTCCAGCGGCTTGCCTGCGCCTTCCGCCAGGGGCGCGTCGTTTGTGTCGAAGGCCGTTCGATAGGTGGATAGCTCCTGCACCATTTCGATCAGCCCATTCCGTAGCAGCGGTTCCCCGCCGGTCAGTCGAATCTTTTCAAGCCCCAGCGAGACAAAGACGCGTGTCATGCGCAGATAATCGGCAATCGGAAGCTCCGCATATTGCGCGCCTTCCTTGCCCGTGCGGCAATACACGCATTTGTAATTGCAATGATCGGTGATGGAGATGCGCAAGTCGGTAATTGCGCGTCCAAAGGCATCCCGCAGGCGCATGTTGGATTCCGGACAGGCAAGAGATGGTACGGGATACATGGTTGCGGTCATGCCCGCCTGCCTTCTGTGTATACGCGCTCCCGCCACGCGCACTTGCCGCGCGAAGGATAGTTTGGTGGAGCTAAGCGGGATCGAACCGCTGACCTCCTCGTTGCGAACGAGGCGCTCTCCCAGCTGAGCTATAGCCCCACATCGACGGGTGAATGTAGTGTACCAGCGAGGTGGAGCCTTCGGAAACTGCTGGCTCGGAAGGTAGGTCGTCCGGCGTATCAGGATGAGAGGGTTCTGCGCCTGCGGGCGATATAGACTGGGTTGTTGGCCGATGGCGAGGAACCCAGCCCGATGGCCATCGGTAGAATTTTGATTCCGACGGAGAACGCATCCATGCAGACTTTCCAGGGAAAGATCGTCTTTATCACCGGGGCCAGCTCCGGCATCGGAGCCGCCTGCGCCCATCGTTTTGCCGCCGAGGGCGCGCGCCTGCTGCTGGCGGCGCGGCGCGTGGAGCGTCTGCACTATGTGCAGGCGCAGTTGCAGGCGGAAGGCGCTGCGGAGATCGTCATGCTTGCGCTGGATGTTTGCAATCGCCGACAAGTGGAATCGGCCCTGGCCGCTTTGCCCGCCGCATGGAAGGACATCGACATTCTGGTCAACAACGCTGGCCTGAGCCGTGGTCTGGACAAGCTCCACGAGGGAAAAATTGCCGATTGGGAGGAGATGATCGACACCAACGTCAAGGGGCTTCTCTACGTCACGCGCGCGGTTGTGCCGGGCATGGTGCAGCGAGGCCGGGGACATATCCTGAACATTGGCTCGACGGCAGGGCGCGTCACCTATCCCGGCGGAGCGGTCTACTGCGCCACCAAAGCGGCGGAAAATCGCATCAGCGAAGGGCTGCGCATGGATCTGCTGGGCACACCTATCCGCGTCACCTCGATTGACCCCGGAATGGCGGAGACGGAGTTCAGCCGCGTGCGCTTCCACGGAGATGAAGAGCGCGCCGCCCAGGTTTACCGGGGAATGACCCCCTTGACGCCCGCCGACATTGCCGAAGCGGTTTTGTGGGCCGCATCGCGACCCGCGCATGTCAACATTGCCGAAATTCTTCTGACCAGCATCGACCAGGCGAACTCGTTGCTTCTGCACCGCAAAACCAGCTAAGCAGTCCGCAATTTCGATCCCATTGCCGCTATCTCTTTCTTGCGAAGCCACTTGCTCTTGCGAAGACCCTTGCCATATTCCATTGGAGAATTGGCCTTTATCGGGGCACACATTCGATTCCATAAAATTTTCCATGAATCCCATTTCTGTACTGCCTTGATTGCATGGATCAAAACGGCGCTACCGCAGGAATGCGCGGGCAAAGTTGCGACTTCTCTCCGTTTTTTGCATCTAAACTGAGCAGGTTGGAGGAGGATGCAATGCTTTGCATGGGTTGCTTTCTCCGATGTGCGCAGTGTGCGTTCCAAGGTCAATGCGCCGCGCGCGAATGCTGGGGAGGTACTCCGTTATGCGGTGGATACGAATGGTCTTGGATTTTTTTATTGATCTGTTTTTTGGTTGCCGTCACGCGCATCTGACGCGCCCGTTCACGATGCAGGCGCGTTCCTACAAGATATGCCTCGATTGTGGACACGAGCTTCCTTATTCGCTCCAGTCCATGCGATTGCTGTATCCGTGGGAAATCCTTCGCCATGAGAAGGCACACCCCACAGTCCCCACGGTGGAACTGCCTGCGCTGTCTGCCGACAAGCCCTACGCGGGCTGGAAGGCAGTCGCGTAAACGGCATTCCCCGCAGGTGGAACTGGAACCCAGGGGAACTGTCTGTCTGTGCTTGCATCCTATGCTTGCATCGCTGGAGTTATTCCGCAGATTTGCAGGATAGCTCCAGCGGAGTAGAGTGCCTGCGGTCTCATTCCGCGCATCGCGCTCCCGGTCTGTAACATCCACTCACTGCATGAGACACTACCCTTTTGCGCTGTGCAGCGGGGTAGGGGGTTCCGCGTCTGCACGGAATGCGCGGCAGGGAGCGATTTCACTTTGAACATGGACGATGATTCCGGCATAGCTTTGTCCCATGCCAGCGCGCTGTTTCGCGACTACATCTCCGACGCTGCCGGAGCGCCAGATGGAGCGCGGAATGGAGTGTTGGACGCCTTCTATTCTCCGCTGCGGCGAGGCACAGCCTGGATGCAGTTGCCGTCAATGATGGACGCGGAGACGCGCGCTGACGTTGCCTGTCTGCTTGCCGCGCAAAATCAAACATGGGGCGCGGGGACGGAGACGCTGGCCCAATTGGAGCGGTTGGCCGGCGGAGCCAGCGCCGTTGTTACCGGCCAGCAGGTCGGACTGTTTGGCGGCCCGCTGTTGACGCTGTTCAAGGCGGCGACGGCCATTCGCCGCGCCGAAGATGCCTCGCGCGCCGGACATTCCCATGTGCCGATCTTCTGGCTGGCCAGCGAGGATCACGATCTGGCCGAAGTGGATCACGCAGTTTTCCCCGACAAGACTTCCGCTGCGAAAAAAACATTGGGCAGCGATGACGGACTGCGAACGCTGCATCTGGCAACACCGCAGCCCCACGCCCTGCCGGTGGGGAAGATTCCTTTGGGCGCGGATATGGTTCCGCTGCTGGAGGAGTTGCAGTCGTTGCTGGGCAGCGGCCCGGCCTACGATCTGCTGGCTGCCTGCTATCGCCCAGAGGCAACCTATGCCGAAGCCTTTGGCAGGCTGTTGCTGCGTGTTTTTGCGCGGCATGGGCTGATTGTCATCGACGCTTCTTCGCGCCCCTTTCATGCGCTGGCGCGGCCTGTCTTGCGGGCGGCCATCACGCAGGCGGCCCCGCTGCGCGCGGCTTTGCTGGAACGCGCGCGGACGCTCGAAGCCGCTGGATACCACGCGCAGGTGCGGGTTGCGGAATCTTCCAGTCTGCTGTTTCTTCTGGACGAGACGACTGGCGCGCGCGCGGCATTACATTTGCATTCGGGGGAGGAGTGGAAGGCTGGAGGTCGCGCCTACAGCACAGCAGCGTTGTTGGATATTTTGGAGGCGACACCAGAGCGCTTCAGCCCGAATGCTCTGCTGCGTCCCTTGATGCAGGATGCGTTGCTGCCCACCTCGGCCTATATCGGCGGGCCAGCCGAGATTGCCTATTTCGCGCAGTCGCAGGTGCTCTACGAACGCATTTTGGGGCGGGTGACGCCAATTCTGCCCCGGCTTTCCGCCACGCTGATTGAGCCGGAGATCGCCCATCTGCTGGAACGGTATGGGTTGGAATGGGTCGATGTGCTGGACGAGCCAGAAACAGGCGCGGGGAGTGAGTCTCTGGCGCAGCGGCTGGCAGCGCGGGCCATGTCCGTGGAAGGCAAGCGTCGGTTGGCGCTGACCGGCGAGGCGCTGGATCGGGAATTGACCGCGCTGACGACGTGGATGGAATCCGTGGATGCGGGACTGGGCCGCTCGGCGCGGACGGCGGCATCCAAGATGCGCTATCAGATGAATCGGATGCGCCGACTGGCGGCCAACTTTGAACGGGAGCGCGCGCCCTCCCTGCGCCGCCACGCCGCCCAGTTGCGCCAGCATCTCCATCCCACGGGCCATTTGCAGGAGCGCGTGCTGGCGGCGGCGTGGTTTTTGCAGCGCGATCCAGAGGCGCTCGCGGCGCTGCTGGCGCAATGCGCCGAGGGCGCGTGCGACAGGCATCGCGCCCTCCGGCTGTAGCATCTCCATCTGCGGTTGTATTCTGTTTGAAGGAATAACCTTTTGGGGGCAACTGCGATGGCGCACAAAAATACGGCGATGTTTGAAATCTCCTGCCCAGACTGCGGAGCCGCGCTCAAGGTGGATCCGACAACGCGGACGGTGATTGCCCACACACCCGCTCCCCGCAAGAAGACCTTTGAGGACTTCGATGCCGCGACCCGTGCCCTGCGGGAGCAGGAGACGCGCAAGGAATCCCTGTTCCGGCAGGCCGTCGATGCAGAGAAGAACAAGGAGGACGTGATGGCGAAGAAATTTGCTGAAGCGCTGCGCAAAGCCAAGGAAACACCCGATACGGGCAAGCCGTTGCGGGATTTTGATTTGGACTGATCTCTGGATGTAGACCGATCTTTGTGCGCCGGGTGTAACAGTATGCAACCATTGAGGATGATGTTTTTGTAGGTCGGTGAGTCAACAAATACGCGCAGCCGGAAAGCCTGGATGAAACGCGCGGTCTCGGAACGTTTACAGCAAAATTCACGTTGATGGGTCGGTTCGGGTGTGTATATTCGGAGCGAGGGTGGGAGTACTATGCGTGGCGGATGTTGAAAAAGCGGGCGCAAATATTTTCTTGCTATTTGCGTAAATGCGTGCTACGCTGCTGAAACTTCAGGCTGGCTCGCTGCGAGCGTAGATTTCTTGGCGTTTGTAAAAAGTTGCATACGAGGTCGTGCGTTATGGCTCAACGGCGATCGTTTCAGTTGTTCCGATGCGGAAGTTCGCGTGGTGTCGTGTCGCCTTTTGCCTACATCCTGGGGATCGCATTGGCGGCTTCCACCGCCTGTGCGCAGGCGGTGTACCAGCCGAGTAACCCTGCCACCTACGCAGTCGGCAGCGGCCCACAGGGTGTTGCCGTGGCCGATCTGAATCGGGACGGCAAGCCGGACAGCATCGTGGCAGACAGCACGGCGAACCAGATCAGCGTGTTGCTGAGCGGCAGCACAAGTTACACGGTGAGCGCATACAGCACGGGAGCCGGATCAACCCCTGTGGCGGTCGCGGTGGTGCCGGATTTTGCGAACTCAGGATTGCCCGCAGTGGCCGTGGTCGATCAGGGGAGCGGCAAAGTCGCCATCTACACGGATTCGACAGCCGGGGTATTGACGTTTGACACGAGCTACACCGTGGGAGCTTCGCCGACTGCGATTGTCGTAGGAGACTTCAATAACGACGGTATTCCCGATTTGGCCGTGACCTATCCCGGCGGCGTAGACATCCTGTTGGGCAGCGTCAGCGGCGCGTTCACTCCGGGCGCGGGTGCTAGTGTGGGCACGGGTCTGGTTGCGCTGGCTGCGGGACATTTTGACACCACGCAGAATCTTGATCTTGCCGTGGTGGATCAGGCGAACAATCAGGTGGATGTCCTGATTGGCGACGGCGCGGGTGGCTTTACTGTAGGCACAACGAACGCGGTGGGAACCAAGCCCACCTCCGTTGCCGTGGCCGATTTCAACATGGATCACAAGGAAGATATTGCCGTTGGTAATTACACGAGTGGCTCCGTGAGTGTGCTGCTGGGCAATGGGAACGATACCTTCCAGGCGCAGACAACCTCTCCCGCTGGCGGTACGGTGCAGGCGCTTGTTGTCGCGGATATCAACAACGATGGGATTCCTGACATCGCCGTGACCAATGCGGCGGCGGGCAATACTGTTGGGGTTTTGATTGGGGTTGGCAATGGAACCTTTCAGCAGGTATTGAATCCGCCGCTCTCCGGCAGCCCGTATGGGCTGGCCACCATAGACTTCAATCGGCAGGGCAAGCCCGGTCTGGTGGTGACGCAGAACACGGCCAGCTCCATCAGCATTTTGTTGAACAACACCTTGCAGACACCCATACCGGGAGGTCGGAACTTTGCGGCTCCAACGCAACCGCCCGGAACGGGCAACATGGCTGTCGCCGTGGCCACAGCGGATGTGAATGGCGACGGCATCCCCGACATTGTGGTTGCCTATTTTGAGGACTACACCGTCGGTGTGATGCTCGGCAATGGCGATGGAACCTTCCAGGCGCAGAGCGTGTACAGCGTCGGCAAACATCCCTACGCGGTTGCCGTCGCAGATTTGAATCACGATGGATACCCGGATATTGTTACCGCCAATGAGAGCGATGGCACCATCAGCGTGCTGCTCAACAGTGGTAGTGGCACTTTTGGCGCGGCAACAACCTACAACGTGGGAAAGAATCCCACAGGCGTGGCCATTGGCGATGTGAATGGTGATGGCATTCCTGATATTGCTGTCGCCAACTACAGCAGCAACGATGTTTCGATCCTGATCGGCAACGGGTCTGGAGGCTTTACCCCCGGCTCAACGCCCACGCTGGCCGGGCAGACTGGCCCGTATAACGTGGTGATTGCAGACTTCAACGGCGACGGCAAGCAGGATGTTGCCTTTACGAACAATCTTTCGGCCAGCATGGAAGTGTACTTGGGGAATGGCGATGGATCCTTCCAGTCTCCTGGAATTTACTCCATTCCCAGTGCCCCCCCTCCCCCGCCCGGTGGCGCTCCCGCAGGGACAGTTGCTTATCCCGCAGGCATCGTCGTCGGCGACTTTAATCGGGATGGCAATCTGGACATTGCCACGGGCAACACCACATCCAACAACATCGCCGTGTTTTTGGGAAATGGCAATGGCACGTTCAATGTCAGCCTGGTTCCGAGTTTGAATTTTCCGGTCTCGCTCGCCGTGGGGGACATGAACGGGGATGGCATTCCCGATCTTGTGAATGTCAATCCCAATTACAACATGGTTACGGTTCTGCTGGGCAAGGGCGATGGAACCTTCACGTCGCGTTGGCAATTCCCCACCAACACCTACACGAACAACAGCAAGACCACGAAAAACCCCGGGCAGCAGCCGTGGGGCGTGGCGCTGGCAGATTTCAACAATGATGGCAAGCTGGACATCGCGACAGCCGATACCATTGAGCAATACGACTTGGCCCGACCCTACTCTCAGCCCGCTCTGGGCGCAACTCTCGGCGTTTCGGTCAGCAACACCAGCGTGCTGCTCAATGGCTCCGGCACAGATTTGAGCATGAGCATCAGTCCGAGCGGAAGCATTTCAGACACGACTCCGGTGACGTTTACAGCGCTGCTGACTCCACCTTTAAGCCCCATCACGCCGACCGGATCGGTGACGTTTGAAGATACCAATGGCACGCAACTGGGCGTTGGGCCGGTACCGCTCAGTAGCGGTTCGGCTTCTCTGACGTTGCAGAATCTCGGCAGTGGGCACCACATCATCAGCGCCCTGTATTCTGGAGATGTCAATTATCAGCCGAATACTAATGTGGCGGGCAACGTTCAAGTAAGCGTGGCAGGCACACAGGTCAGCGTTTCGATCAGTCCTGACACCATGTCGTATGGTTCCGGGATCACCCTTACGGTGAATGTGGTCGTGTACGGTTCCAATAACGTTCCTCCAACCGGAACGGTGCAGATTTTCTTTTACACCCCTTCCGGCACGGAGATTTACGTTTGCGATGCGTCCGGGAACTGTCCTGGAAATTTTTCCATCTCGTCCTTGGGCGGGAGCAATTCCGGAGTGACGTTGACCCTCAGCGATCCCAATGGCGTGCTGCAGGTGGGCACCTACGAGTTTTATGCCTCGTATAGCGGCGACAGCACGTATGCGCCTGGAACCTCGCCCAACGTGCAATTTACCGTGACTCCGGTTGCGCCAGTCGTAAATCTGAACTGCAACAATGCAATCAACAATAACAACGGCACGTACACGGAGCACTGCACGGCAGTGGTCACATACAATGGAAATCCGATAACCTCTGGCACTGTGGACTTCTCCTACACCGGCGGCCCGACGACGGCGGTGCTGATCAGAGACTGGGGCGGCACGTACGAGGCGAAGTATGCGTTCACGGTGCCTGCAAGCGAAATCACTGATCCTGACAGCGATAGCGATGCCGATTTCAACGGCACTGTGACGGCGACCTATACAGGGAGTAGTACCTACTCTCCCTCGACATCCACGTTCTGCTTCAGTGGATGCACCAGTCCGTCGGTGTACAACTATGCTCGCCATACGGCGATGGTTCCCTGGGCCGGATCTCAACCCCCGACCCAGGCTCCGGCTCCAAACGGCGGCAATGCGTTCCAGTTCCAGGGATATGGCGGCCCTGGCCGCTTTGGCTGGATGCCCCGTCGCTTCAACGCGACCGGAGCGGGTCGCCAGTCGTCGGTGGGCAGTGCGGTGAGCGGCGGCAATGTGCAGCGCGGATACTTTAGCAAGCCCGGTGGATCGCCGCCGCCCAGTTATTTCAACAACGGCGCTGCAGGACGCGGAACGGGATCGCCGCTGCCCGCGCCAACACCAAAGCCTGCGCCGAAGCCGCCAACACCAACGCCAACACCAACGCCAACACCAACGCCAACACCAACGCCGAGGCCGGGGCCGGGCTGGTGGCGGGATCCAGGGATGTCCGGCCCCGGATGGCAGGCGCCGTAGATCAACCCGTTCCATAATGCAAAAGAGGCTGCGCAACATGCGCGGCCTCTTTGCGTTATCGGGTCAGAACGATGGCACGATTTCTATGATTCGCGAATGACCTACGCTCTTGCAGCCCACAGCGAAGGGTCAATCTCAGCAAAGATACTGTCTTGGGTTTCCATCTCTGCCAGCAGCGCGCTCTGGTCGTCGGAGATGGTTCCCGTGGCGAGGAACGTCTGCCATGCCTCCTGCGTGCTGCGGAAGGATTCCAGGTGACTCAGGAAGCGCTCCTCGGCGTAGTCGCGGGCGGCTTCTGTGGTGATGAGAAACTGCCAGTCGGAGGATTCCAGCAAGAGAAGCTCCCGGCACATTTGTTTGAGGATGCGCTCCCCCGTGGGATTGCCGCGCCACTGCGTGGAGCTGGCAGCCTCGCGCACGGCAGACTCTGCCGGATAGATGTGCCGCCAAGTCCAGCGCGTCTCCGGGTTCAGCCAGACCTCATTGGTGCCATTCTTGCCCCAGGAGCCTTCCTCCAGCGCCAGATATCCGGTGGCCGGATACTTGTCGAGGTATTCGGAGCAGGTGGTGAGAGCAATGGGGAGGTTTTTTTCCGCGATCACGCGGGCCACATGCTCCAGCCAGAGCACGCCCTCATACCACCAATGGCCGAAGAGTTCCGCATCGAAGGGGGCAGACAGGATAGGCGGAACGCGGCCTCCAAAACTGGGCTGGAGAGCCTCCATGACCAGATTGACAAAATGCTCGGCATGGACGCGCGTGCGTTCCGCAGCCTTCTCCGGGAAATACGGAGTTTTGAAGGCCATGTCGATCTTGGAGTGCGTGACCTGCCAGTAGCGATGTCCTCCGGGCCAGCGTTTTTTATGGAAGTCCAGATAGTGGCTGTCGCCCGGATATCCGGCATCGCCGCTCCAGACTTGCAGACCGGTGCGCGGGTCGCGTGGGAAGACGGCTACAGGATGCTCGTGGGCATGGGGGCCATCGGCGAAATAGGGTCGATACAGCGAGCGGTGGGAGGCTCCGGTCTCGACAGTCAGCGCGGCAGCCACGCCGACGGCGCCACCAGCGCGCAACTCGTAGGGAGTGAACATGACGGACTCCTCGACCAGATGGGTATCGACAAAAAAGTAGTCGATGCCATTTTGTCCCAGCGCATCCTCCACTCCAATGCGGTTGAAGCCATTCCACGGCTTGGTGCTGCCCTCTGGCAGAACGGGAAAGCTCCACGGCCCCGCCGGACGATAGGCGCACTCCGGCAGCCAGATGCCGCGTGGTTTGCGTCCGATGTGGCGCTCATAGGTATCCACGCCGGTCTTTACCTGGGCCAGAACGGATTCGTCGGTGCCCAACAGCGGAAAATATCCGTGCGTGGCGGCGCAGGTGATGATCTCAATCAGGCCATTCTGTTGCGCCTCGCGAAATCCGCGCACAATGTTCCCGTCGAGGGCTTCAAAATCGGTGAGCGCCTGCGTGAAAAATCTCTCCCAATAACGGGCCGTCTCGGCAAAGTGGGGTTCGCCGTTCTGGTTGAAGTATGCTTCGTCCTCGCGCGCGGAGACGATTTTTCGTTGGACGTACTTGGGAAATGCTTCGCGAAAGACAGGATGCGCCAGTTGCTCCAGCAGAATTGGCGAAAGATTCAGATTGGCTTTGAGGGCGATGCCATCCCGCTCCAGATTGCGCAGGGCGCGCAGCAAGGGCAGATAGGTTTCCGCAGCGGCTTCCAGCAGCCATTCCAAACCATGCGGCCAGGTTCCATGATTGACGACATAGGGCAGATGGGCGTGCAACGTAAGGGACAGAAAACCAGAGACGTTGTTCCGCGTCGATTGTGTCATGTAGGGCACCTGAATGCAATCTCGGTTGGTGGTACGATTTCGCTGGATGGTTCTTTAATTAACAGTGGCGCGGTATGACCGACAGACTCCATTCATGCTGACGGGTCGGCGCAACCGAAAAAAGCGTCTACGACCATTGTAGTCTCCCCATGCGTTTTTCTGGCGGTGTTGTACATCACATGCTGTAGTCGCGCTTCCGCCTCGCAATCATTTTTCTGGAGAGCAGGACTCTCCATCCGCCGCTGTCCGACTCAATTCCACTCTACAATAGAAGGTGTGTATGCGACGCTGGCGCAAAGCTGCTGCCGGCTTCTTTTGGAACCCCGTGGCCTGCTGTAACCGCAACAGGCCGGGTAGCGCAGGCTTCCCTGGCTGCGATATAACAAAAAGTTACATGTTTTAAGGGGGAGGATTGCGCGGCGCGGCGTTTTTGAGCGCGCGGTGTTCCTTGCGCGGAGCGGCGGAACGGGATGAATCCCACCGCAGACAGGCAGAGCATTTTTGATTTTGTTTGGGAGAGTGGATTCCAATGACGACGGCAGTTGCAACACGCGGACTTGAAGGAATTGTCGCAGCCAACTCCGGCATTTGCTGGATTGATGGGGATGCCGGGGTTCTGGCGTACCGAGGCATCGACATTCACGAACTGGCGCAGCGCTCCACCTTTGAGGAGACCAGCTACCTGCTGTGGTTTGGCGCTTTGCCCACGGCCAGCCAGTTGGCGGAGTTCCGAAAACATCTGGCCGCTGCCCGTACTCTTCCAGAGGGAATTCTTCGTCTGCTTGAAGACCTACCCCGCAATGGCACGCCAATGGAGGTTCTGCGCACCGCCGTCTCCGCGCTCAGCTTCTACGACCCGGATGAGAAAGACAACACCCACGATGCCAACGTCCGCAAAAGCTATCGGCTCACCTCGCAGATTGCGCTCATCGTCGCCACCTACGACCGCATCCGCAAGGGCAAGCCGCTGGTCGCCGCCGATCCCACGCTCTCGCACGCAGGCAATTTTTTGTGGATGCTGAATGGCGAGAAGCCCTCCGCAACTGCGGAAAAAGCCTTCGACACGGCCCTGATTCTGCACGCCGACCACGAGTTGAATGCCTCCACCTTCGCCGCGCGCGTCATCGCCGCCACGCTCTCCGATGTTCACTCGGCCATCACCGGGGCCATCGGCGCGCTCAAAGGCCCGCTGCATGGTGGAGCCAATGAGGCGGTCATGCACATCCTCTTCGCCATTGACAAGGCTGGGGCCGATCCGGTTGCATACGTGCGCCAGATGCTGGCCGACAAGAAGAAAATCTCCGGCTTCGGGCATCGCGTCTATCACACGGAAGACCCACGCGCCACGCATCTGCGTCGCATGTCAGAGGATTTGGGTCGGGCCAGCGGCAATGCCAAGTGGTTTGAGATGTCGCGCAAGATCGAGTTGTTCGTCAAGGAAGAAAAGAAGCTCAATGCCAACGTCGATTTCTACTCTGCCTCGACGTATACGACGCTGGGCATCGACGTGGATCTCTTCACGCCCATCTTCGCCATCAGCCGCATCGCGGGCTGGGCCGCGCATGTCATCGAGCAACTGGACGACAATCGCCTGATCCGCCCCCGCGCCGAGTATATTGGCCCGTCGTATCCGGCCCCATACACGCCCATCGAGAGTCGTTAGCGCAACAACGGGCTGCATATCCGGGGCATCCAGCCGGGTGTCCCCTTTGTTTTTGCAACTATTTCGGTACAGTGGCGTCTTTACTGGTAATGCAAAGAAAGTGCTTGGGTGCTCTGCCCTGTGATTCTGCCTCGCTCGACGTATCTCTCGGTTTTGCGTGTTTTTGTCGCCGCCTGTTGTATCTCCCCAAGTTGGCTGGCTGCGCAGGAGCAGGCACAAACCTCGGTGGCTCCAGCACAGGCAACCCCGGCTGCCAGCCCCGTCGTTCCCACGCAAGCCAGCGCTCCGCCAGCGACCGCCGCGTCACCAAAGGCCAGCGTCGCTTCCGCCGCCAGCGCGCAAACTCCCACAGCGCAGAATGCCGCAGCAAAATCGTCCTCTGCGCCACAAACCGCGCCACCATCCAAAAAAGCGCTGCACGATCAGGCCGAGCAGCAGATTCAACAACAAGAGCACCAACGCATTCTGGGCATCATTCCCAACTTCAATACCTCCTACATTTCAAACGCAGCGTCACTGACTCCAGGTCAGAAATTCCGTTTGGCATTCAAAAGCACCATCGATCCGTTTACATTTCTTGCTGCGGGTCTCGACGCTGGCTACAGTCAGGCCACAGATCAATTTGTCGGCTACGGCCAGGGCGCGGAGGGGTATGGAAAGCGACTCGGCGCTTCCTACGCGGATACTTTCGATGGGATTATTCTTGGCAACGCGCTCTTTCCCGTGCTGCTGCATGAAGACCCGCGTTACTTTCGCAGAGGCCACGGCAAATTTGTAAAGCGCCTTTTTTACGCCATCTCCACCACGGTGATTACCCGGAACGACAATGGAACGTGGGGGCCAAACTATGCCAACGTTTTAGGGAATCTGGCTGCGGGCGGCATCTCCAACTTCTACTATCCCCCTTCCGACCGGGGCACGGAGCTAACCTTTGAGCGCGCCGCCTCCGTGACCATCGAAGGCTCCCTGGGTGCCATTTTTGTCGAGTTCTGGCCGGACATTTCCCACAAACTTTTTAAGAAATAGCGGCGGCAGAGTGTTTTTATGGAGGGGGATTTTTCTTGTGCTGCCGTGGCTTGTGTGGGATTTCCTTCCATGCGGCTGGCCGGCTCTCCGCTAACAGCAGCCTGCCTTCATCCGAATTGACAGTGTCTAAATTGATTGAACATACAAATCCATAGTCTCCCAGGTCAATACGGTATGTCTTTGCGCGGACATAGTAGGTCTGTCCGGCGGCAACATGCAATCGTAAAAGCGCCGTGTTTCCGGTTAGGAAACACCTCGATGGCCACATAAGTCTTGACAATTGGACTTGCCCGCAAAAATGGTTTTCGCCAGCCTGCACAGGCAGGACGATGTAGGATCGTCCCCTGGTTGCTCCAATCCATTTACCGTTAAGGCCTACTTTGATCGTAGGTTCCCAAGCCATATTTTGCCCCGGCTTGTAAGGAATGACTACATCCTGAAGGATGTAGACGCGAGCTGCATCCTCCCCAATCGACACGGTAGGCTGGATCAACGTACCCGGTTGTTGCACCTTGAACTTTGCCATTGGGTCGCCACAAGCTGCTTCTGCCTGCTGGATGCGCTGCTTGGCCGCAAGCTTGTCTTGCTTGTTCTGTGCAAGTGTCGATATGGATACCAACAAGCTGAGGCCGACTCCAAACGTATTTTGCAAGATCATGCAACGCCGCATATTATCCTCTTAGCGTCCTGCTATCAGGGGTGTTGGTAACTTGAATTCATTGGCGATTCGATATTTTTTACAATTACAAGGTTGGAGTCTTTGAAAAAACTACCGGGGAGGATCGCGACAAAAGTAATCGGCCCTGATAATTTTGCAGCGGTTGTAATTCCAGCCCAGATTTGGAAAAATTTCCTCCGATCATCATGTACGTAATTTGAAAATAGTATGTCTGTCCAGCGGATGCCTTCATATCGGAAAGATATGCCATCGGCAATGGAGTGCTTGTGCCTGCATTCCCTAAATGTTGAAACTGCGCGCAAAGATGATGTTCGCCGGGCGAAACAGTAAAGGTGATGAAATCATTCCCCCGGAGCGCCCCCATCCACTGTCCATCCATCCCCATGCGTACCGTTGGAGTAAGAACCTGCGGAAGCTTCTTATATTTCTTAGGCCTCGATTTTCCTTTTGGCACAAAATACCCATCTGCATATCCCAGTCCGGCCTCAAGAACCACTACACGCGCAAAGTCTGCCGGAGGCGCAAGCACATCCGACTGTCCCTTGACGCGCTTCACCTTGAAGCTCACTGCGGGGTCTCCGCATGCCGCCTCGGCCTTGCGGATATTTTGCTGCATCTGGGCAATCCCATTCGGCGGCAAACTCTGGGCAAAAGCTGGATGCTGTAGCAACAGAGAGAAAAAGCAACAAGCAGCACGGAAGAATTGAATTTTTTTGTGCATAACGTTTCAATTTATTGCTGTGTCGTGGATGCTGCTGGCACAGACCTAGCAAGTAGAAGCTGTGCCTCGTCTGGGTCGAGTAGGCTCAATGTCGGGGTAAAGTAATAGGAGGTATCCGCTCTTGCGTTCAATTGTGTCAGAGAGACCAGGTTGACTGTGCCCATAAACCAAGATTGGCCACGAGCACACAGGCGGTGTATCCCTACAGGAACGGGAAATGCAAGATAGGAGCCTTGTACGACAGCTCCTATCCATTTTCCATCAAGTCCAATCCGGTTTGTAAGTCCTCCAAATGTAAATGTTCCAAAATAGGTCGGAGTTTCCGAAGGTTCGACAATGTATACAACCGCCATATCCTTGGTTGGAGTGAGCAGTGAATGGCCTGGAGCGCGCTGGACATCAAACTTCACGCGGGGTTCCCCACAGGCCAACTGAGCCTGCTGTGTAATGTAGTCGCTTTGCGCGGCGGCGCAGGACGCGATCAGCAGGCAGGCAGACAACACGAACATCTTTCTCATTCGCAGGCTCCCGGACAATCGCGCAGGCCGACTCCGGCAGAGCGCAAGGAAAATTGTATACCGCGGAATGGACGCGGGCGCGATGGAAAGGTTGGCATTGGCAACGAAACTTCGGGTGTCCCATCCTAGAGCCTGTTATGAACTTGGGTTAAGAAGCTTGAAAAGTTGAGCCAGCATGAGGCAGGCGAAGGCGAAGTAGTGAAGGCCTGCCAAGGTTTGCGAGAGTCGTTCGTAATCTCTTGCCAGGCGG
>JAJZIJ010000009.1 GCA_021810625.1 Acidobacteriota bacterium | reverse complement strand
TAGTCCATTCGTTCCTTTCCTTGAATCTGGATTGCTCTTCACAATCAGCTTCTCTGGTTTGGCTCGAATGGACAACCTATTGAGACTTCACACCTAGCCGCAAACAACGCGGCTAGGATGGGGCACTCGGCTGCACAAGTTGGCGAGGTTCTAGCCCGCGAAGGGGCGGGACTTTAGTCCCGCCGTAAGTGCCTGCAAAATTCCTTTGGGCTTCAGCCCCTGAGGCTAGGTTGCCTCACAAGATCGACTTGAAAGGCCATCCCTCAGTGGCTAAAGCCAGATTTCATTTCAACTGCTTACGGCGGGACTAAAGTCCCGCCCCTTCAAAGCGCTGACTTGTTCAGATATTCCTTTGTGGGTACAGTAATCTTGAATCTTTTTTAGACAGTTAGCCAGCCACGCCGTTTACCTCTTTGGGAAGATTCCCGGATTCATCCAACCGGAATATACTCCGTTATTCGGGTTCCTCGTCCCACCATGCAAATTGCCGATAAACGCAAAGGGGAGAGGGTTATGGCCGTCGTATGGATGCTATCGTGTTGGATGCTGCGCGAGACCCAGGCAAAACATTGGGGGATAACGTAATACACTCGGAAGGTTGGCTCCGCTTTTTGCGGGAACCTTGCAGGGACAAGATGGATATTTGCAACCCTGCGCGTCTTCAAGCGTCTAATCATCAGAACGGTGGATAGGAAATCCTCAATGCCAAGCGACTTTCTTAGTATCATTCGTCCCGGAGAACACAAGGCCAAAAGTCAAAGTGGCCAGGAGAAGGTGTATCCCGTGCTGCCAGTGCGGGATACTGTGCTGTTTCCCCACGCGGTGCTGCCGCTGACGGTGGGCAGGGAAAGCTCCATCCAGTTGATTCAATCCCTGGGCGAGGACAAGATGATTGTGGTGGTGGCGCAGCGCGACGCGCATCAGGACACGCCACAGCCCGCCGATCTCCATGCCATTGGCACGCTGGCCACCATTCATAAAGTGGTCAAGATGCCCAACCAGAGCCTCTTTGTATTTACGGAGGGCAATGAGCGCGTCCGTTTGGGCGAGTTCCTCCAGACCGCCCCGTTTATGACCGCCGCTGTGGACGCAATCGCCGACGTGGATCCGGAGAAGACCCCGGAGATCGAGGCGTTGCAGCGCAATGTGCTCTCGCAGTTTCAGGCGATTATCACGGCATCGCCCACGCTCTCGGATGAGTTGCAGACCATCGCCCTGAACATTGACGAGCCGGGTCGGCTGGTGGATTTTATCGCCTCCTCGCTGCCCATTCTGGGAATGCCGGACAAGCAGGAGCTTCTGGAGATGCCCGATGTTGTGGCGCGAATGCAGCGCATCAACAAGCATCTGGCCAAGGAGCTGGAGGTGCAGCAGCTTCGCAATAAAATTCAGACGGAAGTGCAGGATCAGGTGCAGCAGTCGCAGCGCGACTACTATCTGCGCGAGCAGATGAAGGCCATCCAGAAAGAACTGGGGGAGCTGGATGAAGGACAACGGGATATAGAGGAGCTGCGCGGAAGGATCGACTCCTGCGGTATGCCGGAGGAAGTAAAAAAAGATGCGCTGAAGGAACTAAACCGACTGACGCGCATGTCGCCAATGGCGGCGGATTACTCACTGACGCGCAACTATATCGAGTGGCTGGTGGTGCTGCCCTGGGTGAAATCCTCCGGCGAGGAAGTGGACATCAGCAAGGCCAAAGAGGTGCTCGAAGAAGATCACTACGATCTGAAAAAGGTGAAGGATCGCATTCTGGATTATCTGGCGGTGCGCCGTCTCAAGCCGGATATGAAAGGGCCGATTCTCTGTTTTGTTGGCCCTCCCGGAGTGGGGAAGACTTCGCTTGGACGCAGCATTGCGCGCGCCCTGGGGCGCAAGTTTCAACGCGCCTCGCTGGGTGGAATGCACGACGAAGCCGAGATTCGCGGCCATCGGCGCACCTATATTGGAGCGATGCCGGGGCAGATCATGCAGGGGTTGCGCCGCGCTGAGACCAACGATCCCGTCTTTATGCTCGACGAGGTGGACAAGCTGGGCCGCGACTTCCGTGGCGATCCCGCCTCGGCGCTGCTGGAGACGCTCGACCCGGAGCAGAATTCCACCTTTCGAGACAATTATCTCGACGTGCCCTTTGATCTCTCCAAGGTGCTGTTTATCTGCACGGCGAACATGCTCGATCCGATTCCAGAGCCGTTGCTGGATCGCATGGAGATCATCGAGTTGCAGGGATACACCGAGGACGAAAAGGTTCACATTGCCTTCCGCTATCTGGTGCCGCGCCAGATCAAGGAAAATGGCATCTCCTCGGAGCAGATTGATTTCCCCGAAGCCAGCGTTCGCTACGTGGTGCGCCACTACACACGCGAGGCGGGCGTGCGCAAATTGGAGCAGCAGATTGGTACTCTCTGCCGCAAGCAGGCGCGCCGCATTGCCGAGGGGAACACCGAGAAGCTGATCGTAACGCCGGAGATTGTGCAGGAGTTTTTAGGCGGCATCAAAGTGCGTGTGGAAACGGAGTTGGCCGAGCGCGCCAAACACGCCGGGGTTGCCGTCGGGCTGGCCTGGACGCCTGCGGGCGGCGATGTTCTCTTTATTGAAGCCAACCGCATGAAGGGCAAGGGCGGCTTCACCATGACGGGCCAGATTGGTCAGGTGATGCAGGAATCCATGCAGGCCGCGCTGACCTGGGTGCGCTCCAATGCCCACGCCCTGCACTTGAAGGACGACTTTACCAGCGAACTCGACCTGCACATGCATGTGCCCGCCGGAGGGATTCCCAAAGACGGCCCCTCTGCCGGAGTCACGTTGGTGACGGTGCTGGTTTCTCTGATGACGGATATGCCCGTGCGCCCGCTGACGGCCATGACCGGGGAGATTACGCTGAGCGGCCACGTCCTGCCCGTGGGCGGCATCAAGGAAAAGTTTTTGGCCGCCAAGCGCGCCGGGGTCAAGGATGTCATTCTTCCAGAGGAGAATCGACAGAATGTGGAAGAGGACTTGCTGCCGGAGCAGTTGGCCGGAGTCACGATTCACTACGTCAGCCGCATTGAGGACGCGCTCGCCGTGGCCCTGCCGGATGCGCTGAATCGCCAGGAGCTTGCGGCGTTGCCAGAGGAGAAGTCCGTCGGGGATATCGCTCCGCTGCGCGATAGAGCGCATTCGGGGCCGCAACCAGCCGTAGCCAACTGAAGACATGTTGACGCTGGGGCACTCCACGCTTTCCATCGAAATTTTTCTCAACGTTCTCCGGCAGAACGATTGCTCCACGCTGGTGGATGTGCGGACGATTCCCCGCTCCCGGCACAATCCGCAGTTTGCCCGCGAAAATCTCGAAGCGTCCCTGCAACAGGCGGGCATCGCGTATTTGTGGATGCAGGATTTGGGCGGATTGCGCCATGCCAGAAAAGATTCCTGCAATATGGCATGGAAAAACCCCAGCTTTCGTGGCTACGCCGATTACATGCAGACCGCTCCATTTGCGGAGGCGCTGACCCGGCTGATGGAGATTCGTCAATCCTGTGCGCCGCAGGAATGCGTGATTCTCTGCGCGGAAGCTGTGCCGTGGCGATGCCATCGCTCGCTGATTGCCGATGCGCTGCTGGCTCGCGGCGTTGCGACACGACACATCCTTGTATCTCCAAACGGAACCAGTGTCAGCAAGCCGCATGTGTTGACACCCTTCGCGCGCGTCGAGGAAACGCGAGTGACCTACCCTGGGGATGCGCTGCCGTTGGGTTGAGGGAGAACATTGCGGGTATCCTAAGCGGTATGCACATCCAGGTGCTTTTCTTTGGCAGATTGAAAGATGTTCTGGCGCGTGACAGCGAAAATCTGGAGCTGCCGGAGAGGGCCTGCGTGCAGCAGGTGCTGGAACATTACCGAATCCACGCGCCGCAGTTGCAGCCGCTGCTCCCTTCACTGGCCGTTGCCGTGAATCAGGAGTACGCGCAGACGACGACTCCGCTGCATGACGGCGATGAGGTGGCGCTGCTGCCGCCAGTGAGTGGTGGAGCGCCGAAGAGCGCAAGCAGTGAGCCGAAAAGAAGTGAGCCAAAGCTGCTGGTTCACATTCAGGATGATCCCATTCTTGTCGAGGCGCTGCTTGCCCAACTGAAAGATGGCGAGGATGGAGCGGTCGTCATTTTTGACGGCATCGCGCGCAACCACACGCGGGGGCGCCGGACGCGCTATCTGGTCTACGAAGCGTATCGAGAGATGGCGCTGGCGCAGATGCGAGAACTGGCGCAGGAGGCGGTGCAGCGCTTTGCCATTCGCGATGTTGTGCTGGCGCATCGGCTGGGACGGCTGGAGATTGGCGAGACCAGCGTGCTGATTGCCGTTGCCGCCGCGCATCGCGCCCCGGCCTTCGATGCCTGCCGCTGGATGATCGACACGTTGAAGAAGACCGTGCCCATCTGGAAAAAAGAATACTTCGAGGATGGCGCGGTCTGGGCCGATGGCGAGCCATTTCCGGCAGAGATTGCTGCTGAGTCGAAGTAGCTCGATGCCGGTTTTGTACCCGGAGCGATATACTGCGATGTGATCATGCAAAATAATGCGCGACGAAAACACAAGGCTCCTCTTCTGGATACGGGGCAGGAAGCGCTTTATTTGCGCTCTCTGTGTGAGCGGCGGACTCCGGTGGTTGTCAAGCTGCGCGATGGCGAAACCGTGATTGGCTGGATTGAGTATTTTGACGATCAGATGATCCGGCTGACACGCGAGGCCCATCCCAATCTTTTTATTTACAAGACACAAATTTTGACTCTCACCGAACAGGGAAAGCGCCCGCCCATTCGCAAGCGGGCCAGCGAGACTCCGCCTCTATGAGCAGTCCACAGAAACCCGCGCTTGCCCATGCCGATGCCGCAGCGGAGATTGCCCGCGAGGCCGGAGCTTTGCTGCGCCAGCACTATCAGCGCGGCGTGGCGACCGAGTACAAGGGCGAAGTCGATTTGGTGACGATTGCTGATCGGGAAAGCGAGCGGCTGATTGTGGAGCGGCTGCGCCAACGCTGGCCGCAGCATGGCGTTTTTGGCGAAGAGGGAACGCGCTCGCAGATGGAGCGCGAGTATCGCTGGTATGTTGATCCGCTGGATGGAACGACGAACTTTGCACATGGATTTCCGGCCTTCTGCGTGTCGATGGGGCTGGAGCATCGCCCGGTGGGAACTCCCGCAGAGGCCGATGGAGAACTGGTGGCTGCGGTGATTTTCGATCCTCTGCGCGACGAGATGTTTGTGGCGGAAAAAGATCGAGGCGCATATCTCAATGGCGAAAGAATCCATGCTTCTAAAATTCCTGTTTTAGCTGAGGCGCTGGTTGCCACAGGATTTCCCAGTCAAAAACGGCATCGCAATCCGAACGTCCACTTCTATCACCAGATCACACTGCGCTCGCATGGCGTGCGACGGGCTGGTTCCGCCGCGCTCGATCTTGCTTACACCGCCTGCGGACGATTGGATGCGTTTTGGGAGTTCAATTTGAATCCCTGGGACACGGCTGCCGGAGTGCTTCTGGTGCGCGAGGCGGGCGGTACCGTTACCTGCATCAATGGCAGTCCATTTGCTCTGGATAGCCACGAGGTTCTGGCGACCAACGAGCATCTTCGCGTGGAAATGATGAAGATTTTTGAGGACATGTTTGCCGGGAAGAATCTTGATCCCATCCCCACGCCAGCGGAGTTTGCCGCCATGCGCGCGGCGCGACAATCTCTCTGAAGACCGAGGGGGGAGCGATGCTGCGCCTACGGAAGGCGCGACGTGGAAAGACCTGAGGCTCTCCTGCTACAATTGAGACGTTCCGTTACCCAGCGCAAGGAGAATAAAATCGTCTTATGGCATACGTAATCGCAGAACCCTGCATTGGCACCAAGGACACAGCCTGCGTCGATGCGTGTCCAGTGGATTGCATTCACCCAAAGAAAGATGAAGATAAGTTTTCCGGATCAGAGCAGTTGTTTATTGATCCGGTGGAGTGCATTGACTGCGGCGCCTGCGTGCCGGTCTGTCCAGTGTCGGCCATCTTTGCCGCTGACGATCTGCCGGAGAAGTGGCAATCCTTTACCGAGAAGAACGCGCAGCACTTTGGGCGCTAGGCCTGTCTTCTCCAGATAAAACGCGCGGCCATGCGGCTGCGCGTTTTTGTTTTTCCCGTAAGATTTCCCCATGATCTCGCATCAGTCGGAAGCAATCGTGCTGCGTACCTGGCCCTTTCAGGAAGCCGATCTGCTGGTGTCGCTCTTTACCCGCGATCTGGGGCGGGTGCGCGGAATCGCCAAGTCTGCGCTGCGGTCGCGTCGTCGTTTTGGCGGCACGCTGGAGCCGATGACCTGGGTGCGCGCCACCTACGCGGAAAAGCCTCGGCAGGAGCTGGTGCGTATCGACCAATTCGAGCTGCTGGCCTCTCCGCTGGCGCAGCCGATGGATTATCTGCGCGCCGCTGCGCTGGCTTTTTATGCCGAAGTTCTGGACAATGTGCTGCCCGATCACGATCCGCAGGATGCAATTTTTCGTCTGACGCTGACGGTGGTGGAGCAGACCCGCGCCGGCACCTGCTGGTTGCCCGTCACCTATTTTTCGCTTTGGATGCCGCGCCTGTTGGGCTGGCTGCCCGCGCTGGACAGGTGTACTGCTTGCGCCGCTCCGCTGGAGGAGGCCGCGTATTTTCATTCTGGCAGTGACGGCCTGTTTTGCGTGGAGCATCGCGTGCCAAACAGCAGTCTGCTGACGCGCGAATCGCTGGCGCTGGCGCAGAATGTGGAGCGCGCCCCACTCTCGACCTTTGCGGATGGCCCTTGGCCCCGCCAGCGTGCCCAGGATTTGCGCCGCTTCACCATGCGCATCTTGGAAAGGCATCTGGAGCGACGCTTGAATGCCGCCGCCGTGCTGTCGCAGTTGGGTGGATAGCAGAACGCGCGGAAAAATCTCTTCGCGCTTTAATCCCACCGCAACAAACCGCTACAATCGCAACAACGGCACAAACACTTCCGCAGCGCCAAATACGAGCGCCCGACATGAGGATGAAGACAGCGGTGACGACAGCGACATCAAACGCGGTGCTCAAGTCCGCGCTAACATTTCAGGAACTTTTATTTACGCTGCAAGGCTTCTGGTCTGCGCGTGGCTGCATTTTGCAGCAGCCCTATGACGTGGAGGTCGGCGCAGGAACCATGTCGCCAGAGACATTCTTGCGCGTGCTTGGGCCAAAGCCTTACAGCGTGGCCTACGCGCAGCCCTCACGCCGTCCGGCAGATGGACGCTATGGCGAAAATCCAAATCGACTTTTCAAGCACACGCAGTTGCAGGTGATTCTGAAACCTCCGCCGAGCAACATTCAGGAACTCTATCTGGAGTCGCTCGCGGCCATTGGCATTGACCTGCGCCAACATGACATTAAATTTGAAGAGGACAATTGGGAATCACCCACGCTGGGCGCATGGGGTGTTGGCTGGCAGGTAATGCTCGACGGGCTGGAGATTACGCAGTTCACCTACTTCCAGCAATGCGGCGGCATCGACCTTGACCCCATCACTGGCGAGATCACCTATGGTCTGGAGCGCATCGCGGCCTTCTTGCAAGACGTGGATTCCATCTACGACATTGTTTGGATGCGCGATGCGAAGACCGGACGCGCTGTTACTTACGGCGAAGTGCGTTTGGCCGAGGAGCTGCAATTCTCCGTCTACAACTTCGAGAAGGCCGATGTCGAAAAACTCTGGCAGCATTTGGATTTGTACGAGGCCGAGTGCAAGGCGCTGCTTGATGCGGCGCGGCCCACGCTGGAAGGCGAGGATGCAGTTGCCCGCAGCCGCGTACCGGTGCTGGCGATTTTCGATCTCTGTTTGAAGTGCTCGCACTTGTTCAATCTGTTGGATGCGCGCGGCGCGATCTCGGTTACGGAGCGCGTTGGCGTGATTGCGCGCGTGCGCGCGCTGGCCGTGGGCGTGGCCAAGGCATACACAGCGCAACAAACGGTTGTCGGGAGCGCAGCGGTTATAGGCGCAGTGTCCTAAGAAAAAGAGTCATTCTGAGGAGCAACGCGACGAAGAATCCAGACGGTATCCGCAAAGCAGTGATTCTCTGGATTCTTCGCTTCGCTCAGAATGACGACGTACAGGGGCTGGCAGTTCTTTAAATCAGAGCAGGTCGCTGTGGCGGCTGAAAATTTAGGAAGCGAAAAATATTATGCCTGCATTTTTGTTGGAGATTGGTCTGGAAGAGATTCCCGCGCGCATGATTGCCGCGGCGCAGAAGGAACTTGCCGAGCGCGTGGAGAAGATGCTGGCGCGTGAGAATCTGCTGCGCGCGCATGCGGTGCAAAGCTACTCCACGCCGCGCCGACTGGCCGTGCTGGTGGAGGGCGTGCTGGCGCATCAGCCGGACACGCAGGAGGAACTCGTCGGCCCATCGCTGAAGGTTGCCTATAAGGATGGCGCGCCGACACCCGCTGCGATCGCCTTCGCAAAAAAAGCGGGCGTGGAGGTCTCCGCGCTGCGCACCATCACCAACGCCAAGGGCGAATACATCGGCGCAACGGTCGAGCGCAAGGGCCGTCCCGCAGTCGAGGTGCTGGCTGAGATGCTGCCGCGCGAGATGGCCGGTCTGTACTGGGCCAAGAGCATGTACTGGCGCGCTGGCAAGCCGGAGAGATTCGTTCGCCCGCTGCGTTGGCTGCTGGCCTTGCTGGATGCGGAAGTGGTTCCTGTCGAGTTTGCGGGATTGAAGGCCGATGACGTTAGCTATGGCCATCGCGTGTTGCATGGCGACGCGCCCGTCGTGATTGCGAAGCCATCCGAGTATGTTGCCAAGCTGGAAAAGGCCAAGGTTGTCGTCGATGTGGAAGCGCGCAGGCAGAGGATTCGCAAGGCGCTCGATGCTGCGACGCGCGCGGTTCCCGGAGCGCGCTGGCGCGAAAATGAGGAACTGGTCGATGCGGTCACGCATCTGACGGAGTGGCCGACGGCGCTGCTGGGCAACTTTGAGAAGGAACATTTGACGCTGCCCGAAGAGATTCTGGAAACCGTGATGCGCGACCACCAGAAACAATTCGTGGTGGAAGATGCGAACGGAAAACTGCTGCCACATTTTCTCGCCGTGCTGAATACAGAAGTAGGCGCGGCTGGAGCGGCCATCATCCGCCACGGCAATGAGCGCGTCCTGCGCGCCCGCTTCAACGATGCTCGCTTCTTCTGGGATGTAGATCAGAAAATTTCTCTGACCGACCGCGTCGAAATGCTGAGGAATGTCACCTTCCATAAAGATTTGGGAAGTTACTACGACAAGACGGAGAAGAATCTCAAGACGGCGGATTATATTTCTAAAAAATTGTCCGGCTATCATTCCGATGACTGGGAAAATATACGGCTTGCAGTTGAACTTGCAAAGACTGATCTCACCACGGAGATGGTAAAAGAATTCACTGAGTTACAAGGCGTTGTTGGCGGGCTTTATACCAACGCGCAAGGGATTCCCAAAGATGTATCTGACGCGATTTATGAGCAATATATGCCGCTAGGTGCTACGAATCGGATTCCTTCAACTAAGATTGGAGCGATTCTTGCGCTTTCCGACAAAATGACAACGATTACGGAAATGTTCAAGAAGAACATCATTCCTACAGGATCGAAAGACCCATTTGCATTGCGTCGTGCTGGAGCAGGGGTGGTTCGTATCCTCGCGGAAAATACGCACGTCCACGGCAATTTGCATCTGGTTGACGTTGTACATGCAACAAATCAGATGGACGAAGCGGATAAGACTCTAAGATTCCATGTTCTCGATTTCATGCTTGATCGGCTAGAGTTTTATTTGCAGGAATCCTGCGAGATACGTTTGCAGGTGGCCCGTGCCGTCCGCAACTCTGGTGCTGCCACATATGACGATGATTCTGCAGGTAAGCTCGTTGGCTATGGTTATGTAGCCGGCTTTGCAAAAGCATTGAATGAGCAGGTTGGCAGCGCGGATGTACTTGCAGTAGCGGAATTGCTGAAGCGGGCTGCGAACATTCAGCGGCAGGCTAAGGAAAAGGGAATTCAATTTTCAGGCGAAGAGGCGGCTGCGCTATTGGTTGATCCTGCGGAGAAGGAACTTGCGCAGCGCGTGACCGAAGTTGATGCGAGCATCCAGAAAAATTACCGCGAAGGAAAGTACAGCGAAGTGATTGCGGCGATTGCTGGCTTGCAGCAACCGTTGAACGCATTTTTTGAATCCGTCATGGTGATGGTAGACGACGAAAAGACGCGCAATAACAGGCTGGCGCTGCTGGCTCGGACGGTTGCCGTGGTGCGCTGGGCGGCGGATTTCTCGGAGTTGGCCTCAATCTAAAGCGGAGTCATTCTGGGCGGAGTCCGCTGTAGCGGACGAAGAGAAGAATCCAGAGAGATTGCGCTGTGTCGATGCAGCCATCACCGTCTGGATTCTTCGTCGCGCCGCTCCTCAGAATGACGCATTTCTGTGGGAATGGAATGCAACGAAGATGCCATCCGTTTGGAATGCCATCTATTCAGTTGAGTCGTTGCAACCGCGCAATCAGCTTGTTTGCAACGTTATCTTCACTCTCTGTCCAGAGCAGGCGCGTCTCGGCACCGCAATTGGTTTCCACGGCTTTGGTGAAGGCTACAAGCTGCTCCACATTTTGCTGCAAGCGTTGCTGGCCCTCCTCGTCCAGCGGAATCTCTTCGCAGAGAAATGGCGTGTCTAATCCAAGGTCGATGCGAATGTGGCCGTTCTGCTGATAGCTGCCTTCGTCAAACTCCGGCCCCAGGCCGACGATGCGAATGGGCTGCGTCTGCTCGCGCCAGATGGGATCGAGCAGGCCATCGCTCTCCGGGAGCCAGAGATTCCAATGTAGCTCGAACTCGTAGGCATAGTCCTCATGCAGCAACTCCGTGGCCTCGGCGACGGCCTCCTCCGGCGTGACCGCTCCCGTTTCTTCGTTTCCATAGATGCGCTGGAACGTGGGCGCTTCCTGCCAATTCAGAGGAAAGACCGTGGCGGCGTGAACCTGAGACGCGGGTAATTGCTGCATCACCTGCGCCAGCTTTTGCGGCAATTGCTGGAAGCGAAAATTCGGAAACCAGAGACTGAAATACAACGGGTCGGCCATAGGGAAATTGTAGGCAGAGTTGCTGCCGAATGCACGACCTCCCACGGCGGAAACCACTTGCAGGCGCAAGGTGAGAAAATCAGAGCATCTATGCGATGGACGCTGTGGCGGCGATGGACGGTGGAGCGGTTACGCATGTCGCTGGTGATTCTGGCCATCGGTCTGACGGCGACCATTGTTGCCGCGTTGGCGTATGCGCGCTGGCAGGTGCGCCACATCGCGCGCGATCTTCCGGCGCGTCTGGGCATTCAGATTCAGCAATCGACGGAGGGATTCACCTACTCCAAAACAGAGCAGGGCCGGACGGTTTTTACGCTGCACGCCGCCAGGGCGTTGCAATATCGCGCTGGAGGCCATGCGGTGCTGCATGATGTTCGCATCCAGGTTTTTCATCCGCAGGATGGCTTGGCGGACATCATTACCGGAAACGAATTTGAATACGATCCGAACAACGGCATCGTGCGCGCGCTGGACGAGGCGCACATCGACCTGCACGCTCCGGTGGAGGCATCTCCGTCGTCGCCAGCGGCAAAATCGTCTGGCGCGGCAAAACCATCCGGCACGCAGGCTGCGGCCCAGGATCGGATGATCCACGTTGTTACACGCGGATTGGTCTTCAACCAGAAAACAGGAGTTGCCACCACCGACGAGTTGCTGGAGTTTCGTCTGCCGCAGGGCAGAGGTCATGCGGTCGGTGCCGTCTACGATAGCGATCAAGGTCAGTTGCTGCTGAAGTCTAAAGTGGTAATCCACACGCAGACCCAGAACGGCTTGGCGGTCATCCACGCCACGCAAGCGACGTATGACCAGCACGTCAGCCAAGTATACATGGAGAACGCGACGTATGTCACCGCGATGGAGCATGCCTCCTCGCGCGAGGTTACAATTCTGCTGCGTCCCGACAGCAGCGTTGAAAATATCAATGCGCAGCGGGATGTACACTATCGCACGACTCGTGGAGAGTCAGTGTCGGCGCAGTCGATGGTCGCGGCGCTTGATGACCACAGTCGTCCGCAGGCGGCGCATTTCAGTGGCGATGTGCGCTTCCATTGGCAGCAGCCGCAGGAGAGCACGAGCGGCTCGGCTGCGGAGGGTCAGTTCTTCTTCAATCACCTGGGACATTTGCGGCAGGCAATTCTGGATCGAACGGTGCATCTGCGCCAGCGCATGTTGGCATTGCCATCTCCGATGGAACGCAATGTGTGGGCCAACCATCTGGTGATGGATTTTGTGGAAGATGCCGCAGGAAATGCGGAACTGCAACATGCCGTGGCCACGGGCGATGCGCGGGTGCATCAGCGAGCGATCTCCACGCCACAAACTGCGCGGAAGCCAGTGCCGGGGAGCGCGCAACCGAACACGCTTCAGGACACCACGATCCGCGCGCGGCAATTGACCGCGCAGTTTTCCGCTGGCAATCAATTGCAGCGCATGGACGGGAAGGGAAACACGCAGTTGCGGAGCGTGGCGGCCAATGGGGATGTCGATACCAGCGCTGGCGACACGCTGCAAGTGGTGTTTTCTGCTTCGTCGCCAGCGCCAAAGAAGAAGAGCCAACAGAAAAAGGAAGCGGCGGGAGCAGCGCTTGTCGTGAATGCAAATACCATCCAGACAGCGGTGCAGCAGGGGCATGTGGTGTTGCGGCAGGTGGCTGCGACACATCCCACTCCCCTTGCCAGACAGCCGAATATGCAGACGAGCGTGCATCCAGAAATCTCCACGGCAACGGCAGGCCGGGCGGAGTATCACGGGGAGATGCAACAACTGATGTTGACGGGCAATCCGCACTTTGAAGATTCGGACACGGAGATGGTGGCGCAGCAGATGCAGGTGAATCGCGCAACCGGGGAAATGACCGCGACGGGCGCGGTGCAAACCACCATTCGTGGAGGCGCGACCGCCGGAGGATTGCTGGGAGGAAGTGAAGCCACGAGCGGCAGTCAAGAGGCCACGTACATCATCGCCGATCAGGCCGTGCTGCATCGCAACACGCAGCAGGCAATCTTTACCGGACATGCGCGCCTGTGGCAGGGAGCGAGTGTCATTGAGGCTCCGGTCATTGAAATTCTTCAAGGGCAACAGAGTTTGCAAGCCTACGGGGAGAGCCAGTCGAGCGAGATTCGCTGCACGTTTGTCGCATCTTCAGCAACAGGCACTCACATCCAGAGCGCGCCAACCCCGATCAGCGTTACCAGCAAGCGACTTCTGTACTCCGATGCGGAGCGCAAGGCGCACTTTACCGGGCAGGTTACGGTCACAATGCAAGGCGACCGATTGCAGTCCGATGTGGCGGATTTATATCTGCAATCTTCGATTCCCGCGATGCCAGCAATTCCTGCGGTTCCTGCGCATCCGACAAAAAATAATTTGCAACCGAAGCATAACGATTCGATGCAGTCTTCCGTCGAACGGATGGTTGTGCAGGGGAATGTGCGATTCGCGCAGCCGGGTCGTTACGGAACCGGGGCACGGATCGTCTACACTGCCAGTGATGGGCGGTTTGTGCTGACGGGGAGCGAGCAGGCGCCTCCCATGATCGTGGATGCGGCGCAGGGTTCGTTGACGGGGCACGTTTTGATCTTTGAATCGCAGCAGAACACGATACAGGTGCAGGGTGGCAATGCCGCCACGACAACAAAGACGCGGGTTCAGAAGTAATGCAGACATTGTCAACGGATCAACTGGCCAAGACCTACCGAGGGCGACAGGTCGTTCGGGGCGTGAGCCTGGAGATTCATCAGGGCGAAGTGGTGGGATTGCTCGGCCCCAATGGAGCGGGCAAGACCACCAGCTTCTATATGATCGTTGGCCTGATCCGTCCCGATGCGGGACGTGTAATGGTCGATGACACCGACATCAGCCGTTTGCCCATGTATTTGCGCGCGCGCAACTTTGGTATCAGCTATCTTCCACAGGAGCCATCGGTCTTCCGCAAGCTCACCGTGGAAGAAAACATCCTTGCCGTGCTGGAGGCGCAGCCCGGAGGATGGGAGCAGCGCCGCACCCGAATGGAAAAACTGGTGGAGCAGCTCCATTTGGGCCATGTACGCAAGACGCAGGGCTACGCTCTCTCTGGTGGCGAGCGGCGTCGCGTGGAGATTGCCCGCTGCCTGTGCATCGACCCGCGTTTTATCCTGCTCGATGAGCCTTTTTCTGGAATCGATCCCATTGCGGTACACGATTTGCAGGAGATTATTTTTGATCTCAAAGCAAGCGGCTACGGAGTTCTGATTACCGATCATAATGTTCGGGAAACATTGTCCGTGACGGATCGCGCCTACATCATCAACGAAGGCCGCATTTTTCGCGCGGGAACGCCAGCGGAGTTAGGCCGGGATCCAGAGGTGAAGCGCGTATATCTGGGAGAAAGTTTTACGCTGGGTTGATCTTTCGAGAATTTGCGGCGGACAAGAAAAAAACTTCGTCCATGCTGCATGTAAACTGAAGAAAATTCGCCCTCACCGTTAGGATAGACAGCATGGCTTTTCTGCAACATCGGCTCAACCTGAAAGTGACACAGAAGCAGGTGCTTACGCCTGGTCTGGTACAGATGGTGAGCGTTCTGGCGCTGAACAAGCTGGAACTGAAGGAGATGATCGACGCGGAGATACTGGAAAATCCAGTTCTGGAGGAACTGGATGAAACCGTTCCGGTTCCTGATGAAGTGCGCGGTACAGAAGAGGGCGACATCGCCGCCACAGAGATTCCCAAGGCCGAGCGCGATCCGTTTGAGGAGATAGATTTTGGCTCGTATTTTCAGGATTATCTTGACCCTGGCTATCGCACGCCGGAGAGCAGCGAGATCACAGAGCGGCCATCGTTTGAAAATTTTCTGTCCAAGCCGAGCACGCTGACGGATCATCTGTTGTGGCAACTTGGCTCGCTGAATCTGACGCAGGATGTTCGCGATGCTGCCGAACTCGTCATCGGCAATCTGAACGAAGATGGATATTTGACCGCGAGCGAGGCGGAGCTGCTGGCCGCACTCGCTGCGGGAGATGCGCCGCAGGAAAATTCCAGTGTCCGCAAGAGTTCGGCGATCCACAGCGATGTGGAGGACGGCCATCCACTTTGGGCTGCCGCATTGATGGAGTCGCCGCATTCCGACGGGGTTGCCATTGATCCGCCGCCGGACGGCGCGGCGCAGACTTCAGAGCCAGCCACGGTGATTCCCGCCATTGCCGCTGCTGCTGCGGCGGCGACACCGAATACTGTGACTACCGTCGAATATCCGGCGGCGCTGCGCGAGGCGCTGGCCGAGGCATTGCATATTGTGCGTGGCTTTGATCCTGCGGGGATCGCCGCGCGCGACCTGCGCGAGTGTCTGTTGATTCAGTTGGATGCGCGCAGCCATGAGGCTGCCCTTTTGAGCGCGACGAATGAAGCGGATGTGGATGGGCCGGCAATCTTGCGGAAAGAAGTTTCTGAAGCGCTGGGGCATACCGAAGTCGCTGAAGTGGATGCGCTGGCGCGGAAGATTATTTCGGAGTTTCTTCCACATCTGCAAAAGCGCGATCTGCGCGAGCTTGCCAAGCTGACGGGGAGTACGACGGCCCGCGTGCAATTGGCGATTGATCTGATCCGCAGCCTGGAGCCTCGCCCTGGACGTCGCTACAATCGCGAAGATGTGCGGCTGATTGAGCCGGATGTGGCCTTTGTGAAGCGCGATGACGAATACGTGGTTCTGATGAACGAGGACGACATGCCCACCCTGCGATTGAATCACGGATATCGTCGCATGTTGACGCAGGGCAATGCCGACCGCGATGTACGGGAGTACGTCAAGGAACGGTACCGCTCCGCCGTCCAGTTGATGCGGAACATTGAGCAGCGCAAGAACACGATTCTGCACACATGCGAGATCATTGTGCGGCGACAGCAGGAGTTCATGGAAAACGGCGTGGAGGCGCTCAAGCCTATGATGATCAAAGAGGTTGCCGAGGAGATTGGCGTGCATCCTTCGACGGTGAGCCGCGCCGTTTCCAACAAATACGTACACACGCCGCAGGGAGTTTTCGAGCTGCGGTTTTTCTTTTCCGAAGGAGTCAACGGCCCGGAGGGCGCGGGAACGCCGCTGCTGCTCTTGAAGCGGAAAGTAAAGAAGATGATCGAAGAGGAAGACCCACACAAGCCGCTCACTGATGATGCCATCGCGCTGCTGCTGCGCTCTCATGGCATCAATGTGACCCGGCGTACCGTGGCCAAATATCGCGAGGACATGGGAATTCCAAGTACGCACCAGCGTCGTACACGCGGGTGATGGGAACGCGCGCATCACAACGATTCGAAAACACACAGGGGGAAACACCATGCAGGCGGAGTTCACAGGCAGAAAACAGAAAATCACCAAGGCGCTGCACGCGCTGGCAGAAGAAGGACTGGGCCGGATCGAAAAAATGGTGGGTCGAGCCGCCAGCGCGCATGTGACGTTTTCGACGGAAAAATATCGCCATACGGTGGAAGTCGCCATTCGGACTCGACTGCAAATGATCGTGGCGGTTGCGGAATCTTCTGAAGAGGAGACCGCGTTGCGGAATGCGCTGGCGAAGGTGGAAAAACAGGCGATTCGCCTGAAGACGCGCAAGATGCAACAACACCGACACGGCAAGGAAAAGACCATTGCCAAGGCGGCGGCTACTTCCGCCAGGAGCAATGCGTCTTTGGCCGCGCTTGCAGCGTCCACGATGCAGGAGACCGCTGCCGAGCTGCATGTGATTCCATCGAAGGAGTCCGTGGCCAAGCGCGCCATGTCCATCCATGAGGCGGTCAAAGAGGCGGAGTATCGGGATCGCGATGTTTTTGTTTTTCGCGATCACACGGGCGACGTAAAAGTTCTGCACCGCACGCGGGAAGGCGTGGTACAACTTATCGAAGTTCCGTAATGTCGAGGGTGTTTGACTCTGCGTACACAGGAAATGAGATGGGGGGGGTTACGATGGCATCCGAAACGAAGCGCTCGCGCGCGAAAAAAAACGAGGGGAAGCCATTGAAGAAGCCAGCGAAACCGTCGTCGAAAACTCCAGCGCAGAGTGTCGGCGGTCGGCGCGCTGCTGACAATGAGCTGGTGATCCTTACCGGACTCTCCGGCTCTGGAAAGCTCTCCGCGCTCAAGGCGTTTGAAGACCTCGGTTACTACGCCGTGGACAATCTGCCCATTGATCTGATTCAGCCCTTTGCCGATTTAATTCGACAATCGCCGGAGACTCGCCAGGCCGCGCTGGTTGTGGATGTGCGCGAGGGGGCGCAACTCGACCGTTTTCCAGCCACGCTGCGCCGCGTGCGGCAGATGTTGCCGACGCAACTGGTATTTCTGGAAACTTCGGAAAGCGCGCTGCTGCGGCGATTTTCTGAGACAAGGCGTCCGCACCCGCTGGGCAAAGGCAATACGGTATTGCGCTCCATTCACTCCGAGCGCAAATTGCTGGAGCCTCTGCGCAACCTTGCCGACGTGTTGATTGACACGACCAAGTTCAATGTCCATGAGTTGCGCGCGCACATCAATGGGCTGTTTCAGCAGGGCAAGGGCGAGAAGGAAATGCTGATTTCCACCATCAGCTTTGGCTATAAAAATGGCATCCCGCAGGAAGCAGACCTTGTCTTTGATGTGCGCTTTTTGCCCAATCCACATTTCATCCCGGAGTTTCGTCCTCTCACCGGGCGCGATGCCAAGGTGGTTCGCTACATCAGTCGATTTCCAGAAACCAGGGAATTTATCGAGCGGGTACGCGATCTGTTGCAGTTTCTTCTGCCGCATTATTTGCAGGAGGGAAAAAGCTACCTGTCCGTCGCTTTTGGATGTACAGGCGGGCAGCATCGCTCGGTTATGGTCGCGGAGCGCATAAAGAATCTTCTGGAGGACGCAGGCTATCGCGTCAAATGCGTGCATCGCGACATCCCTCACGGAAAATCCATTACATAAGATGTACCGCGTCCACATCGACAGTGAGATTGCGTCGGGGAATGCCGAGCTTATCCGTGTACTCCAACATCTGGCGCACCAGCAGCGCGAGTTCCTTTCTGCTGGAGGCTTTCAGGATGAGATGAAAGCGGTGGATGCGCTTCAAGCGTGCAATGGGCGCAGTCGCCGGGCCAAGCACGCGCACATGCGGATGAGGATGCTGTTGTAGCCAGCGATCCAGTTGCAAGGCCCAGCCACTCACGGTATGTAACTCCGCGTGTTCCAGCAGAATGTTGGTCAACACGGCGGCAGGCGGGTAGTGGAGCAGCGTTCGATAGCGCAACTCCTGCGCGACAAACGTGGCATAGTCATGGCTTGCGGCCAAGCGAATGGCGTAGTGATCGGGATGGTAGGTCTGCACCAGCACACGGCCAGGTCGTTCGCCACGTCCGGCGCGTCCGGCCACTTGGGTAATCAGTTGGAAGACGCGCTCGGTGGAGCGAAAGTCCGGCATGCTCAGCGCGTGGTCTGCGCCCAGCACGCCCACCAGCGTGACTCCGTGCATGTCATGTCCCTTGGCAATCATCTGCGTTCCGACCAGCAGATTGATCTCCCCACGATGGAGTCGGGCCAGCATCTGTTCAAAATCCTGATGCGCGCGCATGGTGTCGCGATCCATGCGTCCGATCTTTGCGTGGGGAAAAAGTTCCTGTAGCCGCTCTTCTCCCTGCTGCGATCCAACGCCGAAGAAATATAAATGTTCGCTGTCGCACTTTGGGCAGCGTTGCGGCACGGTGCGGCGAAATCCGCAGTAGTGACACTCCAGGCGCTGGCCGGAATGCGCGTGGGCATCCAGGTCGCCGCTTGATTTATGATGTGTCAGGGCAATCGCGCAATTTTCGCACTCCAGCTTTTCTCCGCAGGCGCGGCACATGGCAACAAACGAGTAGCCACGGCGATTGAGCAGCAGCATGGCCTGCTCGCCGCGCTTTATAGTTGCCTCAATCTCGGCGATGAGCGCGCGCGACAGAAGATGTTCCTGGCTGGTTTCCCGAAACTCCTGCCGCATGTCGATCAAGGAAATGGCTGGCAGTGGGCGATTGGCCACGCGCTCCGGCATGGAGAGCAGCGTGTACTTGCCGCGCTGCGCGTTCGACCAGGATTCCAGCGACGGCGTGGCCGAACCCAGCACCACGGTGGCGCGCAGAAAGTTGGCGCGCATCACGGCGACATCACGCGCATGGTAACGCGGCAACTCCGCCTGTTTGTATGATGTGTCGTGCTCCTCATCGACAATCAGCAGGCCCAGATTGCGCAGGGGCGCAAAGACTGCCGAGCGCGTGCCAACCACTACAGGCGCTTCTCCATTACGGATGCGATGCCATTGCTCCACGCGCTCCGCAGCGGAAAGGGATGAGTGAAGCAGGGCCACCTTGTCTCCAAAAGCAGATTGCAATTGCGCCACCATTGCGGGAGTCAGGCCAATCTCCGGCACCAGGAGCAGACTGCATTTTCCAAGCTCCAATGCGCGTTGCATGGCGGCCAGGTACACCGCTGTTTTGCCGGAGCCAGTGATTCCGTGTAACAGAAAAGATTGAAATTTTCCTGTCTGCACGCTGGCGGCGATCTGCGAGGCCGTGTCCGACTGCGCGGCATTGAGCGTGACGGAGAAATGTGAGGGCGAGAGCAATGCAGCGGAACCTGCAAAGGGCGAAGCAGCGGCGATCTCGTCAATGCGCGCCAGCCCGCGCCGCACCAATGTAGCCAGCGTTGTTTTCGGCACGGGGAGTCGCGCCAGTTCCTGCACAGGAATCCCTCCCTGCGCGTTGGCAAGTTCCGCCAGCAAACGCTGTTGATTCTGATTGAGTTTGAGCGAACGCGCATTTTTTGTTCGCGTGTCCACGGCTGGATCACCCTCAATCAGCACGGCCACCGATACGGAGCGGCGCACCGTTCGCGTTTCGGCGGTGGATTCTCGCGTGATCCATCGCTTGTGCAGCAGGCTTGTGAGCGTTGCAGCGCGAGCCGAAGTTTTCGCCAGCACTGTTGCCGCCGTCGCTGGCAATCCGCTGCTCAGGTAGGTGAGCACGGCCTGTTCCGCGGCGACCTCCGCCGTCTCCGTGAGCGCGCGCTGGGTGGGCGTTTGCAGAATGCGCCGGCCCAGCTCTGTAATGCGATAGAGCTTTCGCTGGCGCACCTCGGCCTGCAAGGGCAGCATGGAGCGCAGCACTTCGCCAAGCGGCGACAGATAATACTCCGCAATCCATGCGCCCAACTGCATCTGTTCGGCGGAGAGCACTGGCTCGGAATCCACCACGCGCAGGATCGTCTTTAGATTTTTCTGTGTCGCGTTGTCATGGAGACGAACGACAACGCCCTGCATCTGTTCCCGTCGGAAGGGAACCAGAACGCGCCCGCCCAGCACAGGTTCCATCTCTCCCACTGCGTAGGTGAAGAGGGAATCGACGGGCACCGGAAGGGCAACATCACAGAAGCGAGGCATAGGATTGTGAGGCCACATTTTTCAGGGGAAGGAGCCTCGCGCTGATTTTGCGTGAGCTACGGCGGGACGAAAGTCCCGCCCCTTCAAAACGCTGATTTGTTCAGAGACTTTTTAGTGCTGCGCTGCGACCAGATGCTCCTCAAAGTGCGCGAGCGTTCGCTGCCGCGCCAATGTTGCTGCTTCCTCGTTATAGCTGTCGCGCGCATCGCAGTTGAAGCCGTGGCTGGCGCCTTCATAAACGTATACCGGAAATCCTGGGTATTCGTGCCGCACCTGTTCGATGACATCCTGCGTGATATGAGTGTCCTCCAGCCCGAAGTGAAAGATCGCAGGGCAGGTTGATTTTTCCGTGATGAACTCCTGAATGCCGCCGGGGTAGTAGGAGACGGTGGCATCGGGTCGAAGGCGCGTGTTGCTGAGCCACGCCAGCTTGCCTCCCCAGCAATAGCCGACCACGCCGACTTTTTTGATCCCCGGCTGCTGGCGCAGATAGGTGATGGCGGCCTGAAGATCGGCCAGCGTGTCTTCGAGCGGCAGCGACTTTGTGATTGCATATCCTTCCTGCATTCCAGCCGCGTCGTAGTTGTACTCCACCCGGCGGCGCGCGCGATCAAAGAGCGCCGGGGCGAGGGCAAGGTAGCCATCTTTGGCAAAGCCGTCGGCGACGGAACGAATATGCGGGTTCACGCCGAAGATTTCCTGCAAAACGACAATGCCAGCTTTGGGTTTTCCGGTGGGTTGTGCCAGATACGCGTCCAGAGTGTGTCCATCGGTGGTCTTCAGTTGGATGGTTTGCGACATGATTCTTGTTTCCTCCGTGTTATTGTGGCTCGAAATTGAACTCGAAAGATGATTGTCGCAAGTTCTGCGATCTTCTGCATCGACCGGGAGGCATTTATATTGAGCGCAGGGATTGGGGGCCAAGAAGTCGTGGCTGGTGTTGCGCGGCACGCTCCTCCACCTGGCGGCGGAGGTTGATCCAGGATGCAGGGGAGACCTGCAAAAATACGTTTGTCAGATAGGGGTCGAAGTGGCTTCCCGCGCAGCGCTCCATCTCCTGCTGCGCTTTTTCAAAGGTCTGGGCGGGACGATAGGGTCGGTCGCTGGTCATGGCATCGAGCGTGTCCATAATGGAGAAGATGCGCGCGCCCAGAGGAATTTTTTCTCCGCGCAGGCCGTCGGGAAAGCCCTCGCCATCGAAGCGCTCGTGGTGATGGCGAACAATCTGGGCCGCTGGCCGCAGAAAAGGAATATGGTGGAGAATCTGCTCGCCTGCCGCCGCGTGCGACTGCATTCGATCCACCTCCGCAGGAGTGAAGACCCCGGAGCGAAAGAGCAGCGCATCGGACAATCCAATTTTTCCAATGTCGTGCAGCAGCGCGGCATGTTCCAGGTGTGGGCGCAGACTCTCCGGGTAGTTCACCAGGCGGGCAAAGTAGCTGGCGTAGGCCTGCACGCGCAGGGCGTGCAGGACGCAGTTCGCCTCTCGCATGGCCAGCGTGGACAGCAGCGCCTCCATGACGGAGGATTCCATCGCTTCCTGCTCGGCCAGCCATTGCTTGCGGCTCTCTCTCAGGGTGAGGATTTGCTCCCGCATGGCAGCCAGGGTTCGCGCCTCCTGCCGCTGTTGCAGCACGCGGACAAAACAGCGCTCGACGGTCTCGCGTAGCAGGGGGGCCGACAAAGGGGGCAACAGCAGCGCATCCAGATCCAAAGGAATTGAAGCGGCCAATAGCGCGGGATCCATGTGGTCGAGGAGCGCAATCCGAGCCAGCAGCAGGCCACTGCCCTGGGCAAAACGCAGGGACTCCAAGCCGGATTTTTCCTCTGGAGCCAGATGCGCCAGAAAAACATCCCAGGATTCCTGCGCCAGGCATGTATGAACTTGATTCAGGGTGTCGGCAATCTGGACGGTGGCGCAGCGGGGAAGCAGGGTGTGTCGAATCGCCTGCGCCGACAGGCGCTCCGAATGCAGCAGCAGGAGGCGCGGACGGAGCGCCAATCCAGCAATCGGAGCCGGAGAAAGCGCGCCCTCGCGGGGAGAAGCAGGCGGGGAAATCCACGGTGCTGCGTATTTGGGCATGATTGTAAGCCGCGACCCTATGTTGGCTGTATCGGCAATTTTGTGAATGGCAACACCCCCATGTTTCACTTTGGAACGTTTTTGGGTACTTCCCGAAATGGATGTACCTTTTTTCCTCAAGTGCTGCATTTTTGTTGCATAGATTCGGTTTAGGGAGGATGGTAGGAAAACGCACCAGATTTCCTCGTGGCACCTGCCGCTGGTTTAGGGCAGAAAACGCGACGGCGGAAGTCAAGGCATCAGCAATCCAAAGGAACGGTGATCCGATGCGCGTGTTGATTGCAGAAGATGACCCGGCGTTGGGAGTACTCCTGGCGCGGACGTTTCAGTCGGAAGGGTACGCGGTGGTTCGCGTCCAGGATGGCGATGCCGCGCTGTGCGCCTGGCGCGAGGCGCAGTACGCGCTGCTGATGCTTGATTTGAATCTGCCCTGCCGGGATGGCATGGAAGTCTTGCAGGAGATTCGAGCGGCCAGCGATGCCGCCATCATGATTCTGACCGCCCGCAATGATCTGGAAGATCGGTTGCGTTGCCTGGAACTGGGTGCCGACGATTTCCTGACCAAGCCATTTTCTTTGCGGGAGATGCAATTGCGCAGTCGCCGACTCTTGCTGCGCGCCGGAGTTGGTTCGGGCGCGGTGCTGCGCTGCGGAGACCTGGCTCTGGATCGGGTGCGTCGCACGGTGGATCGTGGCGGCAAGGTTGTGGATCTGACGACCAAAGAATTTTCGTTACTGGTGTATTTGCTGGAACACCGCGGAGAGTGCATCTCCCGGACGCAATTGCTGGAACATGTATGGCAGATGCATCCAGGGGTCAACACCAACGTGGTGGATGTGTATATCAACTACCTGCGCCGCAAGCTCGATGAAGGCTATGGAGAAAAACTGATTCACACTGTGCGCGGGAACGGTTATGTTTTGCGTGAACCACTTGTTCCAACCGCTTGAATCGCATCAAGGATTCGAGAGAATTTTTGCCGAGGTTGCCAGTTATGCAAACACATGCGCGCGCTCTTGCGGTACGGACGGCGATGTTAGTTAGCGCCGACGCAGCTTTACGTCATCGTATATCGGAAACGCTTACGGGAATGCGCTGGCAGGTTCGAGAGGCCTCCGGCGGCGCCGAGGCATTGACGGGTCTGGAAGAGACCCCCTGCGAAGCGTTGCTGCTGGATTCCTGGCTGCCGGATTTGGAGGCCCAGGAGCTGGCGGCACATCTGCGCCAGATGTATCCGACGCTGGATTTGATCCGCATTGACGAATCGAACCAACCCTCTGGCGCGGCACGCAGCAGTCGGAGAAATGAATTGCTCTTTGCCCTGCATCGCGCGCAGGAAGGCGGAGCGATGCTCTGGGATCCCATGCCGGAGCCGAAGGAGGAATCCCCCCGTCAGCCCACTCGTGTGGCGGCGCGTGGTCTCCGTTCGCCTCGTGCCCACGGTCTCCACCCCGCAGGCAGTTTTCTTGTAGCAAAAAAAACAGTGTCCGATTCGGCTTCGGTGTCCGGTCTGGCTTCGGAAGAATGTCCCGCGACTGTCGCCCCCGGTGACAACAGCAGCGTCATCGAAAACAGCAGCGTGGCCGCCTTTGCAAGCCATGTGCCTGCAAAGGAGATGCCCCGTCCGGCCTCGCTGGGAATTCCAGAAATGGTTGGCAGCAGCGCGGCGATGGAGACGCTGGCGCAGCACATCCGTCTGGTGGCTCCGCGCAAAACAACTGTGTTGATTGAGGGGCCAACGGGCAGCGGAAAGGAATTGGTGGCGCGGGCGCTGCATCGGCTGAGCGCGCGCTCCGACCGCCCGTTTATCGTGCTGAATTGCGCCGCGATTCCCGACGCGCTGCTTGAAGCCGAGTTGTTCGGCCATACCCGTGGAGCCTTCACCGGAGCCGTGCAGTCGCGGGTGGGCCATGTGGAGGCCGCGCATGGCGGAACGCTGTTTCTGGATGAGATTGGCGAGATGCCCATCGCCTTGCAGGCCAAGCTGCTGCGTTTTCTGGAGGCGGGAGAAGTGCAGCGGATTGGAGAAAACGAGCCGATCAAAGTGGATGTGCGCGTGATTGCCGCGACCCATCAACCGCTGGCCAGGCGCTCCGAGGAGGGAAGTTTCCGTTCCGACCTTTTTTATCGGCTCTCTGTTTTTACGTTGCACACCGCGCCATTGGCCGAGCATCCCGAAGACATTCCCGTCCTGGCATGGCATTTTCTGGAACGCCTGGCGCAGCAGGAGCCAGCCAAGCACTTTGAGGCCGAGGCGGTGCAGCGCTTGTTGGAGCACTCCTGGCCGGGGAATGTGCGGGAACTTTCCCATGTTGTCGAGCGGGCCTACATTCTGGCGGAGGGTCGGCCTCACATCACGGCAGCGGAGATTTGCTTTACCTGAGAGGAAGCGTGGAGGCGGCCAGCGCGCCGATTCTAAGAATTCTCTTACGCGGAATCCCCGGAAACGGGCGGTCATGTTGCTTATCGACAGGGTGAGGGAAAACTTTAAGGGCGGCCAATCCTGAGAGTCGTCACAGACGGGAACAGCCGATAGACGGGAACAGGCGGGAGGGGGAAGCGATGCAGGTGACAACGCCATTAGCGGATGTGCTCAGCCGATATCTGGATCTGACCAGCTTGGAGTTCAAGCTGACGGCCAGCAATGCGGCCAATATCGACACGCCGCACTACCACACGATGGGCATCGACTTTGCCAGCGAGTTTGCCTCCGCTGCCGCCGAGGCGCTCAATGCCCGGCAGGAGGAGGATGCGGGCACGCCGCAGATTGGGATGGCGCATACGCCGCATATTCTGGCCGTCGATGGGCTGCTGGAACGCCCGGATGGAAACAACGTTTCGATGGATCGGGAAGGCTTGCAGATGGGCGAGGAGCAATTGAAGTACAAAGCGGGTATTTCGATTTTAAGGACGCAGTTTACCGAAGTGCTCAATGCCATTCAGGAAAAGTAAGGGATGCAGGAAGCAAAGTACCAGGCAGGCAACAGGTAGGAGAAAACGATGAATCTCTTTGGCGTAATGGATATCAGCGGCTCGGCGCTGGAGGCCGAGCGGGTACGGGCCGAGGTGGTGGCGGCCAATATGGCCAATGCCGAGACTACGAAGACCGAGCAGGGAGGGCCGTACCAGCGGCAGCATGTGGTCTTTACCTCGGCTGCCGTCGATCAACCGAAGAACTTCGCCCAGTCGCTGCTTTCGCAGAGCGGCTTCTCGCCGGATGGAGGGCTGGGATCGTTGGGAATCAATGCGCCCAATGCGGGCCTGGAAAATCCAGGGGTAAAAGTGGCCGCCGTGGTCTCGGATACCTCGGCTCCGTTGCAGCGGTATGATCCCGGCCATCCCGATGCCAATAAGAACGGCTATGTCTCCTATCCGAATATCAATCCGCTGAGCGAGATGGTGGATTTAATGGGCGCGGAGCGCTCCTACGGGATGAATGTTTCGGCAGTGACGGCATCGAAGAACATGATTACCGCGACGATGACGATTCTGGCATAAATTTTCCAAAATTCTGGCCCAGGCAGGCAGGAGCAAAATTTCGATGAGTGGAATTTTCAACATCCAGCAGGCAGCGCAATCGCTCGGCAATATCGCGGCGAATGCCTCTGGATCGACTGCGCCATCATCGGCGGGCCTGTCTGGAACGGGCCTTGCTCCCGGCGGGCTTGCTTCGGGCGGTGTGCCTGGCGCGGAAGCTCCCGCGTACAACGCTCCCTTTGCGGGCGTGATGCGCGATGCCATTGCCAGGACGCAGGCGTTGGATACGCAGGCATCAAATGCGGTGACCGGATTATTGTCTGGCCAGGGCGTGGATGTGCATACGGCGATGATTGCGACGGAAAAATCTGATCTCGCGTTTGAAATGATGTTGTCGCTGCGCAACAAGGCGATTGGGGCCTATCAACAGTTGATGGGAATGCAGTTCTGAACGGGATGCGGTGGTTAGCGCGAAGTTGGCGCGAAGCTGTATCCCACGCATGGGGAGCGGGAAGGAATCCGCGATGAGCGAAACGAAGCACGAAACCCAATCGGCGACCTCCACCTCTTTGGTGGCGCGGGTGGAGAAGAATATCGATACCGGCGCGCGCGCCTTTCGGGATCGCCTCCGCGCATTTTCCGGACGCCAGCAACTTGGGATGCTGGCCTCGGTTGCGCTTCTTCTGGCGGCGACGGGCGGAATGTTTTATCTGATCTTCAAGCCGGATATGCGCGTGCTGCTCAGCGGGCTGGAGGCCAAAGACGCGCAGCAGGTGGAGCAGGAGCTGGGCGCTGCCGGAATCTCCTATGAACTCTCTCCCGATGGAACCACGATTCGTGTTCCAGCCAGCGATTTGAACAAAGCGCGGTTGGAGGTCGCAGGCAAGGGGCTTCCCTCCAGCGGGCGACTGGGCTTTGCCCTCTTCGACAAGCCCAACTGGGTGGGATCGGAGTTCGACGAGAAGGTGAATTATCAGCGCGCGCTCGAAGGCGAACTGGAGCGAACCATCGGTTCTCTTGATTCCGTGCAATCGGCGCGGGTGCATATTGTGATGCCGCACGATTCCATGTTTACCGATGAGCAGCGCGCAGCCAAGGCCAGCGTCATGTTAAAGCTGCGCCACCGCCTGAGTGACGACGAGGCGGCCTCAATCCGCAATTTGGTCGCGGGCGCGGTGGATACGCTGCGTCCCGATCAGGTCACACTGGTCGATGCCGACGGACGGCAATCCCTGGGGCCGAAGAGCGCCGAGGCGCAGCAGGCCGCCTACGAGCAGGCGTTGACGGACAAGCTGCTGGCCACACTCGAACCCATTGCCGGCGAGGGCAACGTGCGGGCCTCGGTGACGGCGGACTTTGACAGCGGCAGCGAGGACGATCTCGACGAGACCTACGATCCCACCAATGTTGCCACGCTTTCCATGCAGCGCACGGAGGCCAACTCCGGGGGACAGACGCAGCCCGCCGGAGTTCCCGGAACGGCCAGTAACGCTCCCAACGTGAAGCCACCCGTTTACCCGGAGCAGACCTCCGGGCCACAGAGCACGCGCCAGGAGAGTGGCACCTACGCTGTCTCCAAACATGTGCGCCATCACGTACTTGGGCCGGGTCGGGTGCGGCGGATTACGGCGGCCATTCTCATCAATGATCGCGAAGTGACGACGGGAGCCAAAGGCGCGCGCGTCGTCTGGCAGCCGCGCACGACGGCGGAGATGCAGCAGTTGCAGATGTTGGCGCAGGCCACGGTGGGTTTTGACAGCCAGCGCGGCGATCAGGTGACGGTGGAGAATCTGAGCTTCCTGGCCAATGCCGGGCAGCCGCAGCCGGGCCTGGCGACGCGGCTTCTGGATCGCGTGGGAAGTTCGGCGACGCTGCTGCGCTTTGCGCTGCTGGCGATGGCCTTTCTGCTGGGACTGATCTTTATTGTCCGTCCGGTGCTCAAGCAGATGCAGCAGTGGACATCGCCCGTTCATACCCTGACTGCGGGCGAGAGCCGATCTGCGGAGCTTCCTGCCCATGCCGGAGAGATGCCATTGCTGGATCACACGGAATCGTTGTCCGAGGAGCGCCAGCAGGCCCACGCGCAGGTTCTTTTTGACAAGGTTGCCGAGTATGTCCGCAAGGAACCGGCGCAGAGCGCCCGTCTGTTGCAGAGTTGGATTCATACCTCCGGCTTGTAGGCCCGATGGATGAGAAAAGTTCTGGGATCGGAAAGGCGCGACCGGGGATTTAGAGAGGGGATATCATGGCAACCGCTGCAATGACACCACAACTTCCACCCGAACACGCCGCTCCGCCGCTGTTGCCGGCGGAGTCAACGCCCGCCAGGGCCATTCTGAAGATGCAGCCAATTCGCAAGGCGGCCATCCTGATGATTACCCTGGGTGACGAGATGGCGCGCACGATGTATCCGCATTTCTCTGAAGTGGAGCTACAGCGCCTGACCGAAGAGATTGCCAATGTCCGGGATGTTCCCCCGGCGGCGGCGGTGGAGATTCTGGAGGAGTTTCACGAGCTGCTGAAGACGCAGCAATATATGGTGCATGGCGGTATCGAGTATGCCACCAAACTGCTGGTGGATTCGCTCGGCAAGCAACGCGCCGAGGATTTGCTCAGTCAGGTGAAGCGGGCGCAGGAGGCCACGCACAGCGATCTGGCCATGTTGCAAAAGGTCGATCCGCAGCAGCTCAGCAAATTTCTTGAAGGGGAGCATCCGCAGACGGTCGCCTTGGTGCTGGCTCATTTGGATCCCAAGCGAGCCTCGCAGGTTTTGCAGCAACTGGCCGATGGACAGCGTGTGGATTCGGTGCGGCGGTTGGCCGAGATGCAGCAGTTTTCCCCGGAGATGGCGCAGAAAGTGGCTTTGGTATTGCACAAGCGGCTGGAATCGCTGGGCGACATGGGGCGCAAATCGTACTCCGGCTTCAAGGCCGTGGCCGATTTGCTGAATCGCCTGGATTCTCCGGCGGCCAAAGCCGTGCTCGAACACATTGAGGCGGACAATCCCAAGCTGGCCATCAGCATTCGCAATCTGATGTTTACCTTTGAAGACCTGGTGACCGTGCCCGCCAACAGCATTCGCGAGTTGATTGGGCAGGTGGATAAAAAGCAGTTGGCAATGGCGCTTAAAGGGGCCAATGACGAATTGAAGGCGCATCTCTTCAAGGCGCTCAGTTCCCGCGCCGTGGAGATGTTGCAGGAAGATATGGAGGTGATGGGGCCGGTGCGCGTGCGTGAAGTGACGCAGGCGCAGCAGGAGGTTCTGAGTCTGGCGCGCAAGCTGGAGGCCGAAGGCAAGCTGGTGCTGATGAGTGAAAAAGAAGACGACTTCATGGTGTAGCGAGGACAGGCAGAATGGTTGCGCCGGGAGAATCGCGCGCAGTGGAGCAGACAGGCAGGAACGATATACCCGACGGCATTTTGTGTTGCGCGACGGGCAGGAAGTGAGCGAACCGTATGTCGCAGGGAGCTTCAATCCCCAATCCGATGCGTAATGGCTCTGAGCGTTCGGATGCCATCTCCGGCGCATCCCGCATGGAGCGTCTGGAGTACCGCAGCCCTGATCCGGCGGTCAGTCGCGGAGCGGAGAGCGGGCATGCGGAGATGGTCGCATCTGGCGCGCCGCCACGGGCCGCGCCGCCACTGGCCGAGGAGTGGATGCGGCCTGCGTCGGCAGGGCAAACCGCCTCGGATGGGGATGTTTCTTCGGCAACGGCAGCGGGCATGACCGAAGAACAATGGCGGCAGGAGCGCGCGCAACTGGAAGCGCGTCTGGCCGAACAAAATGCCGCCGCCAGCCGGGCCATTGCCACTGCCAGAGACGAGGGCCGTCGCGAAGGCCGTCAAATGGCTGAGGCGACGATGGTGGAGGAGCAGGGACATCTTCGGCAACAAATCGTGGATGCGTTGGAGGAGTTTCGCCAGCAACGCGAGCGCTACTTCCACTCCGTGGAGCGCGAGGTGGTGCGACTGGCCCTGGCGATTGCCGCGCGCGTGCTGCATCGGCAGGCGCAGATGGATCCGCTGTTTTTGGCCGGGGCCGTTCGCGTGGCGCTGGACAAGTTGAACGATACCTCTGGCGTGGTGCTGCGCGTGGCTCCGGCGCAGGTGCTGGCCTGGCAGGAGATGTTTCGTTTGCACAGCGGCGCGCGCATGCAGCCGGAGATTCTGGGCGATCTCTCCCTGAAGGCTGGCGAATGCGTACTGGAGACGCGCCTGGGCACGGTGGAGTTGGGCGTAAAGGCGCAGTTGGAGGAGATTGAAAAGGGATTTTTCGATCTCCTGCATCATCATCCCACGGCCAGCCGCGCCCCCAATGACCTGGGGGCGCAGCAGATTGCATAAAACGCAGGGGACAGGTTTCTTGATGGCTTTGGGGGTTGGCAAAGAAAGATTGATATGGCGGAAAATTCCATCTCCAATCCGTTGGGGATCATTCCGGTCGAAGGCACGGCGGCTGCGGCTCCGATGAACGGCGCGCGCTCCAAAGCGCGAAGGTCTGCCCGCAAATCAGAGTCGGAGTCAGGGCCGGAAGCCACCGCGCCGCCAGAGATATTGGCCGAAGATGTCTGGGAGCCGCATCGCGATCCCGAATCCTTCGATGAGCCTGTTGGGTACACGTCCAAATTTTCTCCGACAGATTTTCCGTCTGCGGAGGCGCAGGCTTCCTCCGAAGAAACGGAGCCGCAGGCGACGGAGATTGACGATTTCGATCCAGGGCAGGCGATTCTGCGCGCTTATTTTCGGCGCTTGCAAAACCGTCCGGCCTGGCGCTGGCATGGGCATGTGATCGAGGCTACCGGGCAGACGATTGCCTCCGAGGGGCCATTCTGTTCTGTGGGCGAGTGTTGCGAAATTCTGGATCGTGAGGGCCAGCGGCATCCTGGCGAGGTGATTGGCTTTCGCGGATCGCAGGTTCTGTCCATGACGCTCGATTCCCCGGATGGCATTCGTTACGGCGATGCCGTGGCGGCGATGGGCGAGATGCCGCGCATGGACATGGGGCCGGGATTGCTGGGGCGCGTGCTGGATGCGCTGGGCCAGCCGCTGGATGGCGCGCCGCCGCCGCACGTCGAAGAGAGCTGGCCGTTGGAGAGCCTGATTCCGCAGCCGATGGATCGCGTGCCCATCACCACGCCGCTGGGAACGGGGCTGCGTGTGCTCGACGGATTGCTGACCGTGGGACGTGGGCAGCGGGTGGGCATTTTTGGCGGCTCCGGCGTGGGCAAGAGTACGCTGATTGGCATGATGACGCGCAACACCGCCGCCGACATGACTGTGGTGGGACTGGTGGGGGAGCGTGGCCGCGAAGTCCGCGAATTTCTGGAAGACAATCTGGGCATGGAGGGACGCGCCCGCTCCGTCGTGCTGGTCTCCACCTCCGACCAATCGCCACTGTTGCGGATGCGCGCCGCGCAGGCGGCAACGGCAGTGGCCGAATACTATGCGGCGCAGGGCAGACATGTTCTGTTGGTACTCGACTCCCTGACGCGCTATGCGATGGCGGCCCGCGAAGTGGGTTTGGCGGCAGGGGAGCCTCCAACGGCGCGTGGCTATACGCCCTCGGTTTTTCGGCGTCTGGCGCGGCTGATTGAGCGCGCCGGACAGTTTGCCAACGGCAGCATCACCGCTTTCTACACCGTGTTGATGGAGGGCGATGACCTGAACGATCCGCTGGTGGATGCGGCGCGCTCGCTGCTCGATGGGCATGTGGTTCTCTCTCGCGCTCTGGCTGCGGAGGGATGGTATCCGCCGGTCAGCGTGCTCGATTCCATCAGCCGCCTGATGCCCGCCGTGACCACGGGAGCGCATCGCGAGCGAGCCAGCCTGTTGCGACGGCTGCTGGCCGCCTATGCCCGCTCGGAGGATATGGTGCGTATCGGAGCCTACAAGCCGGGGGCAGACCCGGATTTGGATCGCGCGCTGGCGGCCCGTCCGGTGATGCGGCGGTATATGGAGCAGACGCCGGAGGAGCGGGTGACGCTTGAAACCGCCGTGGCGCAGTTGCAGGCATTGTCGGTGTAGGTAAAGCGTGGGGCGCAGGAGAATATAGTGGCTGGTTCCCTGAAACGAATTTTGCGGATACGCCATTTGGTCGAGGAGCAGGCGCGTCTGGAGTTGGAGCGCGAGACGCAGCGGCTTCGTCAGGCGCAGGCGGCGCGCATTCATGTCTCGGCGCAGGTTCACCAGCAGCGGGAGCAACTGGCGGGCAGCTTTGTCTCTGGAAGAGAAACAGGAACGGAGGCTTCCGAAGATATTCGCAAAGAAAATGATTGGGTGCTGGCGGAGGCGGCCCTGGAATTTTCCTCCTGGAACCAGATGCAGTTGGAACAGTGGTGCATACAGGAGGCCGAGCGCGTGGCTCCGCTGGCCGAGCAGTATCAGCAGCGCCGTCAGGAGCTACTCCAGGTGGAGAAATTGGTGGAGCGCCAGACCAGTGCCGAGCGCATCGTGCAGGATCACCGCGATCAGGCTGAGGCCGATGCCTGGTTCCAGATTGAAACCCGGCGTCGGGAGCGGAGCCAGAGCGAATAGAGGTGCCTCGACGCATCGGCAGCTTCCGCTGCGGACTACAAGCGATTTCTGAACAGCAATTTATCTATTCCCAAGGCTTCGGACATTTTTCTGGCCCTTCACCTGCACCTTCCCTGGCTGAGGTGACAGTCGCTTGCAAGCTCTTCCCCAGATCGCTGTCGCAATTGCAGCACCGATGCCCCCGCCCGATCCGTCGTCCAGTCTGTCGTCGGGCCTGTCGTCGAATGTGTCGAATATGTCGTCCAGCATGTCGGGAATCTCTGGCTCCAACCGTGCGCTCAGTAATGGGACGGGTCAGCCGCATTCCTCTACCTTTGCCGCAACCATGCAGCAGGAGATGAATCCGACCTCGCAGTCGTCTATGCAGGTGGCAGCGAAGCCCCCTGTGCAGGCAACAGGGCAGTCCGGTACGCCGATGAAGAGCGTTTCGGTTGCCCCCGCAGATCAAGGAAGCAGCGCAGCCGTGGGGAGCAACGCAGTCAGCAATGCAACATCGCCGGGCGCTTCGACAGGCTCAGCTTTGGAAATTTCGCAGCCGGAGAATGCTCAGCCTGCAAATGTGGCGTCGCCAGCGACCATACAGGCGACTCCTGCTCGCGTGGCGGTTACAACGCAGACTCTTGGAAATCTCACAGGAGCGTCCGCAGATTCTGCGACCAGTTCCGCGACAAGCACTGCGACCAGTTCTGTGTCCGACGCGACGAAGCGGAAGGCAGAGGCCATGTCCCCGGCGGGCAATGGAGGGGCTGGCAATGGAAGCGGCACTCCCGTTCCTTCCACGCAGGCGATGGTGGTTGTTCCCATAGTTGTTGCGCTTCCGTCAAGTTCTCCATCGAAATCTTTATCGTCGGATATGTTGGGAACGAATGTTTCCAATCTTTCCGGCAGTCCATTGCCGCTCCGTGGCTTCGCCGCCAATGGTTCGACGCAGAACGCGATGAAGGGAACTCCTATAGGAGGGCTGATCGCGCCATCTACAGCCAGCGCGCTTCCTCAGAATGGGGCGCTCGCAGGCAATGCACCAACCAATGCGCCCGTGGAAACAGGAACGGCAGGAGCAACCGGAATGACAGGGACGATAGGAACGACAGGGACGATGCCGAATCCTGGCAATCTGCGGTCGGAGGCGCTGGCCGCTGCGCCCGGAATCTCTCCAGCCACATTGCCCAAAGGTGTGGGGAGCGAGATTGGGCCAAAGGTGAACACGCCGACCATTGCCAGCGCCACCGTTGTCAATGCTGCCACTACCGCCAATGCCGCGATCAACAAAGAAAGTACGAGTGCCGTTCAGGGCAATGCCCAGGGCAATGTACAGAGCAAGGCGCAGACAGGCAGCAGCGCGTTTCCTGTGCAGGCAAATGGAACTGCCTCCTCCTCGACCGATGGCGCGGGCATCTCCTCTGCCGCTCTCAATGTCGCCGCATCCGGCAATGCCGCATCTGGCGCCGGAGCAGGCGCTGGGTCTGGCGCTGGCGGAAGCGCGACGGGCAATGCGGGTAATTCTGGAGGCGCTGGGAATGCAGGCGGCAGCGCCACGGCAGCGCTTCCCAGTGGGGACACATCCCAGGGTTGGACGCATGCGCCGGGGACGACAAATTCTGGAACGACAAATTTTGTTTCTGGGGGAACCGTTGCAGCCGTTTCATCCGCGAATAGCGTTTCAGGAGCACATGGAATCGCGCCTGCGGGTGCGCCTCCGGTCGCAGGTCAGGGCGTTGCGGGAGCCAGCGCAAATCCTCTGACTGCCACCGGCGGCGGAAATCTCTCCCTGCCGCAGGGCGCGCGTCTTCCCAGCGCGTCCAGCCCGACGGCCAGCGACGCCTTTGCCGCGCTTGACCATGTATCGAGCGAGCCAAATCGAATTCTCTATGCCACGCCCCACCAACTTGCTGTTGGCGTGGCCGATCCACAATTGGGCTGGCTGGAGGTGCGGGCGGAGCGGAGCGGAGGGCAGTTGATGGCGCAGGTGGCGGCAGATTCCGCCTCCAGCCATGCGGTGCTGGCGGCCTCGCTGCCTGCGATGACCAGCTATCTACAGGAGCAGCGGGCGGGCGTGCAGTCGCTGGCCGTGGCCACGCAACTGGCAGGTCATGCAGGACAGAATGCAGGGCAAAGCTCAGGGCAGGGAACGCCCCATGCGGATACTTCGGGCGGCAGCGGGCAGCAGCCGCCTGCGGCGGAATCGCGCATGTCCGGGACATCGACTGTGGGCGCGGTCGCAGGCATTGGAGCGACGGCGGTCAGCGGCGTGTTTGCCGCCGGGTCATCTGTTGGGCAGATCTCTTCCTATCTGCAAGGGGGGCATCAGGTGAGCTTGCACGCATGATGCGCGCTGGTTGGCGCAGGCAGCGGAGTTTTGAGAGAAGCTAAAGATTTTTGAACGGGAAACAGGAATTGTGGAGTTTGGATTGCGGTAGGGGAACCAGAGGGGTTCCCGGAGAGGATCGAAGAAAATGCTAGCACCCATGTTGTCACCTATGCCGACGCAGCACCGAGGCGGATCTTCCGCAGCGGTGTTGCAACCCAGGGCTGCGGCCACGCAGAGTTCTTCCACCAGCGCTGCCAGCGGGAGTGTGCCGGCTACGCCCAGCGCCTCTAGTAGCGCGGGTATCACGGCCAATGATTTTCTGTCGCTGTTGGTGACGGAGATTCAAAATCAGGATCCGACCAATCAGACCGATCCCATGTCGTACATCACGCAGTTGGTTGGGGTCAATAGTTTGGAGCAACTGGTGCAGATCAACCAGGATCTGACTCCAAGCGGAACTCCAAGCGGAACTTCGGGCGGCACTTCGAGCGGCACTTCGGGAAGCGGAACGACACCGACGGCGGCGATCACCAAGTCCACGATGCCGTTGGCGACAGCGACTACGTCTGCGCTGCTGCCGATAGGCAGTCATGGCTCCATGACTGGCTCCGCCGTACAGGCGGTGGCGCAGGCGATGGGCCGGTCGGTGCCGATGGCATCGCAGGCCTCCCCGACGCAATTGCCGCCTTCACATGTGGCCGTGCAGCCGGAGGTGCTGCGCGCCATTGAGATGTCGATTCCCGGCGCGACGATGAGCGGACTCAGCACGCCTGCAAATATCCCGGCGCTGCCATCGGGCATCTCAGGAGGCAGCCTTCGTTAGCGGACGACCGATGATACTTTCCGGTCGAACCGATTTTCTGGTCGAACCGATGTTCGACCGCAGCCGTCTGGCACAGGAAAGAGCCAACGGAAACATTCAGTTCGGATTTTGATCAAGGAGGATTTATGGCATCATTTTCTATTCCACTGACGGGGCTGGAGGCGGACGCAACCTCGCTCAATACCATCGCAAACAACCTGTCGAACATGAACACCACCGCGTTCAAGTCGCAGCAGACATCCTTTCAGGATTTGTTCTATCAGCAGGTTGGCTCCTCTGGATCGGGCGATCCGGTGCTCTCCGGCCAGGGCGTCGCCGTCTCGGCCAACAGCACCAACTATACCCAGGGCAGCATCAGTTCCACGGGCGTGGCCAGCGATGTGGCGCTGACGGGCAATGGCTTTTTTGTGGTCAATAACGGTGGGGTCAATGAGTACACGCGCGCGGGAAATTTTCAAACGAGCCAAAGCGGCAATCTGATTACAAGTAATGGTATGTCCGTCATGGGCTATCCGGCGACCAATGGAGTGGTCAACACCAATGCGCCACTGGCTCCCATTCAGATTCCCGTGGGCGCGACAGAGAGTCCAAACCCCAGCAGCAATTTCTCTCTGAACATGAATCTGAACTCCAGCACCATTCCGGGCACGGTGGTTCCAGCCCAGGTCACGCTCTACGATTCGCTGGGCAACAGCCATGTGGCGACCGTGGATTTCACGCAGGCAACGACGCCCGCCATTGGAACATACTCCGGGGCTGCGGATACCTACACCTACACGGCGGGAGCGGCCTCGGATCTGATGATCTCGCCGACCAACTCCATCACGCTGGGAACCACGACACCGACCAACGTCGCCATTCCCGCAGCCGGAGAGACGCTGACGCAGATGGCGGCATCCATCAACAGCGCCAACGTTCCCGGCATCACGGCATCGGTCAGCGCTGGAGGAACCACCCTGACGGTGACGGGTACGGCTTCAAACACCTTGTCCGCGACGGTGCCTCTTTTGAATCAGGTAACGCCCAATACCTGGAACTACAGCATTGCCCTGCCCGCCAGCGATTACACGGGAGCCACGGCCAACACCACCGGAACGCTGACCTTCAACAGTAGTGGCCAGCTTACCTCCCCGGCAGCTAATCTGAGCGGCATCAGCTTCGCGGGCATGACCGATGGCGCTCAGAATATGAATTTTTCCTGGAATATGTACAACTCCTCCGGCAACCCACTCATTACCCAGGTGGCCTCGCCCTCGGCGGTGGCCAGCACCTCGCAGAATGGGTACGCCAGCGGAACCTATCAGAGCTTCAACATTGGCTCGGATGGCACAGTCTCCGTGCAGTTCTCCAACGGGCAGACCCAATCGGTTGGCCAGTTGGCGGTGGCCTCGGTAAACAACGAGCAGGGCTTGCAGCAACTGGGGGGCACTAACTATGCCACCACGCTGGCCTCCGGTCAGGCGACGGTGGGCGTGGCGGGATCGGGCGGACGCGGCACGATTCAAGGGGGCGCGCTGGAGCAATCAAACGTGAACATCTCGAATGAGTTCTCCAACCTGATTGTGGCGCAGAGCGCATATCAGGCCAATGCCAAGTCGATCACCACTTTTGACACGATTGAGCAGGCCACCATCAGTATGGTGCAGTAACTCGCGTAGATTGCAGTAACTCGCGCAGGAAAAGGAGAGAGTAGCACGGAGCCGTCCATCGACCGCTTCGTGCTGCGCTCTCGGAACGCTGTTTTCTTCGGTGCGCTCCGAAAATAGCGGCAGGCAGCGAGGCTGTCGGGATTTTCAAGAATTTTCTAATCTTTTCCATCCCCATTCGGCACGTCTGCTGCACTCTTGCTCGTCACTATGGCGACGACACCCAAACCCACCATTCTCAAGACTCCAGGCGCAAAGGCAAGCGGTACTTCTGCGGGAACCGAAGCGGCATCCTCCACCCCGACGAAAATCTCCGGTGGCAAATCCGGCGGAATGCTGCGCTGGCTGCTGATTGGCGGCGTCGCGTTGCTATTGCTGGTTGGCCTTGCGGCAGGCGGCTGGATGTGGAAGCGGCATGGCCGCGTCCACGACAAAACGGCGGCCACGGCTTCGACCAAGGTCGCGCCGGAAAAGGCGAGCCTATCGGCGGCAACCCCAACCACAGTGGAGATGCCGCTGGAGCCATTTGTCGTCAATCTGGCTGATGCTGGCGGACACAGCTATGCGCGGGTCGGGCTGACGTTGCGCCTGATTGCGCCCGCCGAGGACAAGAAGGCCGATGCCAAGGGATCCGGGGACAAGAAAGCGGGCGCAGGCGGTGGCGATGATCTGCGCGATGTGGCCCGCGACACCATCATTGATGTGCTCAGCCAGCAGCAGTCTGCCGATTTGCTGGCTGTGGGCGGCAAAGATCACTTGAAGCAGTTGCTGCGTCAGGCGATGCTGGCACGCGATCCACGCTTGCAGGTGACGGACATTTACTTTACGGAATTCCTCGTTCAGCCCTGAGGGCTGAAATTTTGAGGGAGAGACGCGACCGAAAGTTGAACGGGGCTGGCGCGAGAAGCGGGCGAAAGAGGCAGGCAATGGAAGTCAGCAGCGCAAAGAAGCCGACAGGAGCCGAGACGGAGATCGCGCTGCGGCCAGGGCAGGGCACCGATCATGCGTCGGGCGCAAACAGCGCGCCGGAGGCACAGGAGGACGCGGGAGATTTTGCCGCAGAGGTGGCCGAAAGTTCTCATGCCGGATGGCCAGTGGTCGATTGGTTGCCAATCTCGTTGTCCATCGGCCTGCCAATTCCATCCTTTCGCGTGCGCGATCTCCTGATGCTCGAAATTGGATCGGTGGTGGTGACGGAGTGGCCGAATGGAGATGATCTGCCGCTCTCCGCAGGCGCGGTGCAACTGGCCTGGGTGGACGTGGAGACCGTCGAGCAGGAGATGGCGGTACGCCTGACGCGATTGCTGTAGTCAGGCAACGAGGTTTTGTTTTTTCCGGGGACGTAAGAGAGGAAGCCGAGCAATGCCAGCGACTGCAATGCCAGCGACATGGACGTGGAATACATACATCGAGAATCTGCTGTCGAAGGAAGTCCTGATCTCCTCCGCAGGCGAGGGGCCTGTTCCCCTGGAGGGAAGAAGCGCTCTGGAAGTAAGAAAAAGAGCGAAAAAAGCAGCGAAAAAAAATAAGGCGAAATCAGCCAGAGGCAGTTTTTCCGTGCTGGCGCAATCGCCCGTGCTGGCGCTGGGCCAGCGCGGCTGGCGCTGGCTGGTTGCGCGCTGCGCGGGAGGTGTTCCTGCGGCCACGCGACCCGCCATGCGACTGGTCGGCCATCTGGCTCTGGGTGGACGGAAGACGATCACTCTGGTGGAGGTGGAAGGGCAGCGCTATCTGGTGGGAGGCGGGGCCGACAGTGTGACGGCGATTGTCGCGGTTGGCGCTGAAGCGGGTAAAAAAAATCTTCTTCCAGAAAATCTGGTTGCAGAAGACGCGCCCACCACAGAGGCCACGCGAGCCGTTGAGGAGTGCGCATGACTGTACTTGCCTTGATTCTCGCGGCTCCGAAGCCCGCGTTGTTGCCCAACGCCAATGGCCTGGAGATTGCCGGCAACGGAACCGTTCCCTGGACGATTGTCTTCCTGCTGACCTTTCTGACGCTGTTGCCCGCGCTGCTGCTGGCCATGACGCCGATGGTGCGGTTGCTGGTGGTCTTTCACTTTCTGCGTCAGGCGCTGGGCACGCAGACCGCGCCGAGCAATCAGGTGTTGATGGCGCTTGGCCTGATGATGACCTGGTTTTTGATGCAGCCAGTGCTGATGCAGGTGGATCACGACGCGGTGGAACCCTTTCGCATGGGGCAGATTGGCGGCATGGAGGCCATCAATCGCGGCGTTGAGCCGCCCAAGCATTTCATGCTGCATTATGCGCGGGAAAAGGACTTGGCGCTCTTTGCCTCGGCCACGCTGCCGGAGCGTCCGGCCAAGCCGGAAGACCTGCCCATGCGCGTGGTGGTTCCGGCGTACATGCTGTCGGAGCTGAAGGCTGGATTTCAAATTGGCGCGGTACTTTTTCTGCCGTTTCTTCTGGTCGATCTGGTGATTGCATCCATTACGACTTCGATTGGCATGTTGCAATTGCCGCCGGTCATCATCTCCACGCCGCTCAAGATTTTGCTGTTCGTAATGGTGGATGGATGGAATCTGCTGGCGGGAACGTTGTTGAAGAGTTTTTAGAAAGGGAGGGACGATGGGGCCGGATCAAGTAACGGAATTGGCGCGGCATCTGCTGCTGGAAGCATTCCTGTTGTGCGCGCCGCTCCTGCTGGCATCGGCGCTGGTCAGCGTGCTGCTCAGCCTGGTGCAGACCTTGACTTCGATTCAGGAGCAGAGCATTACGACGGTGCCGCGCCTGGCTGTGATCGCCCTGGGTTCTGTGGTGGGCATGCCGTGGATGCTGCGCCAACTGGTCGAGTACACCATTCAGCTTTGGACGAATATGCATCGCTATCTGGGGTAAAGAAAAATTGGCAGAAAGAAGAAAACCTCGAATCTGTTTGACACGCAAGCCCACAGAAAGGGCCAGTCAATTCTGGCGCGATACAGATAGGAAGTATTCATGCAGGACTGGAGCCAGTTTTTGATCGCAGCCGTGCTGGTGATGATTCGACTCAGCGGCTTGATGGTCTTTGCCCCCATTTTTTCCTCGCAGGCAATTCCCCCACAGGTCAAGCTTGGTTTTGTGATGGCGCTGACGGTGTTGCTGGCACCGGTGGCGGCCACGCAGAGCATGGGGCATCTGACGCTGGGACTGGAACCCATCGCTGGGGAACTGGGCGTGGGTTTTATCTTTGGCTTCTCTCTGAAGATGCTGAGCGAAATGATTGTCTTCGCCGGACAATTGCTGGGCTTTCAGATGAGTTTTTCGCTGGTCAACGTACTTGATCCCAACTCTTCGGTGGAGACGCCGGTGCTCAGCCAGATGCTTTCTCTGATCGGGATTTTGGTTTTGTTCTCCGCCGGGTTGGATCGCACGCTGCTGGCCTCCGTGATGCGTTCCTTCGTGATTGTTCCTGCGGGCCAGGCTCTAATTCCGGGGCGAACGGGCGTGATGTTGATTGGCATGGTCGGGGGTGTTTTTCTGGCGGCGGTGCAACTGGCCGCTCCGGTTCTGGCGGCCACGATGATGGTGGATATTACGGTGGCGCTGATGGGCCGGCTTTCGCCGCAGTTGCCGGTTTTGTTTGTCGGCCTGCCCTTAAAAACCCTGGTTGGGTACGTGGTGTTGATTGCTTCGCTCGGCATCTGGCCTCGGTACATTGAGGCGCGTTTTACGGGCTTGCTGAATCCGGCCATGCAGTTGGTTGTGGCCTCCGGGCCACACAGGTAAGGAAATGGCGCAGGCGAAGACGAAACCCGCTGGCGTGGACAGAGAAACGATATGGCAGGCGAGAAGACAGAGAAAGCAACACCGCACCGCAAGCAGGAGGCGCGCAAAAAGGGCGATGGCGTGCGCAGCCGCGAGTTGACCGGCGCGTTGGGAACGCTGGCTGGCGTGTGGGTGCTTGGCGTTGTGACCGTGCCATTTGTCATTGGTTGGCGCGGAGTGTTGGAGCAGTCCCTTCTCTTTAGCACCCATGTCGATCTGAGCCTGGGCCAGGGCGCGGTGATGTCGGATTTGATGCGGAGCTGCCTGGTTCCACTCTGGCTGCCGGTGGCGCTGGTGTTGGGGATGACGCTGGCGGCGACGCTGGCCGTTGGCATCGCGCAGAACGGGGGCGTGCAGTTCAACGCCGAGGTTCTGATCATGAAGCCGGATCGCATCAATCCTGTGACGAATCTGAGCAATGTGTTTTCCATGCGTTCAATGGCGCGCCTGGGAAAATCCATGATTCCCGCGTCGTTGGTGCTTTTTGTTGGGCTGGGGTCGGTGGAGCGGGATGTACTCGCCCTGCCCGTACTTTCGCTGGCGCGCATTCCTGCGCTGTTGCACGCGCTGTATCACACGCTGCTGGTCTCCAGCGCGATTTTTCTAAGCTGGTCGGCGCTGGATTATCTGGTGGAGTGGCGAAGCTGGGAGCAGCGTCTCAAGATGAGCCGCGACGACATGCGCGATGAGTACAAGCAGACGGAGGGCAATCCGCAGATTCGCAATCGCATCCGCTCCATCCAGCGCCAGATGCGCCGTCGCAAGCAGGATGCCGATGTGCGTGCCGCCAGCGTGGTCATCACCAACCCCACGCATTATGCGGTCGCGCTTTCCTTTGACTTTGAGACCATGATGGCGCCCAAGGTGCTGGCCAAAGGTCGCAACCTGCAAGCCGAGCGCATCAAAGACACGGCGCGCTGGGCGGGCATTCCCATCATCGAAAATCCTCCGCTGGCCCGTTCGCTCTATCGCAGCGTTGAGCCGGGGCAATCGATTCCGCAGGATTTGTATGCGGCGGTGGCGGCTATTTTGGCCTTCCTCTATCGCCAGCGAATGCAGGAGAGGGCGCGCGAGGAGGAAAAACAGCGCGTCCGCGAGCGCCATCGGGGGTATGCCCGGCAGCAATCTGCGCGCCCTCAGAACGGGCAGGCAGGCGCAGCGCCTCTGATGCAAACGCCTTTGCTGGCGGCATCCTCGGAGACGCTGGCGGCAGGAAACGATGGCGATGGGGAAGCTGGCGATGCCTCGCATGATGGCGGGAACGATGAAGGAGCGAACGAATGAGTACGCAAGTGGTGGTTCAAAATCCGCTGAAAGCGCCTGCTGGCGCGCCGCAGGGTGCCGGGGCTACAGGGTTTCTTGGGAAGTTCCTGACGCCAGAGGCCAGTCGTCGCTTGCATGAAATGTTGCTGCCAGCGTCTGCGATCAGCATGGTGCTGGTGATGCTGATTCCGCTGCCCGCCTTCATGCTCGACATGCTTTTGTCGCTGTCCATTACAGCCTCCATCGTGGTTTTTCTCTCGGCAGTGCAGTTGCGCCGCGCGGTGGAGTTTTCCGTCTTCCCAACATTGCTGCTGTTGCTGACGCTCTTTCGGCTCTCGCTCAATCTTGCCTCCAGCCGCCGGATTCTGCTGCATGGCTACGAGGGCACGCACGCCGCCGGACAGGTGATTCAAGCCTTTGGACAGTTTGTCGTGGGCGGCAATTACGTTGTGGGTTTTGTACTCTTTCTGGCGTTGATTGCCATTCAGTTTTTGGTGGTCAGCCACGGCGCGGTACGCACGGCGGAGGTGACGGCGCGCTTTACGCTCGACGCTCTGCCGGGCAAACAGATGGCCATTGATGCCGATCTGAATGCGGGGATAATTAACGAAGTTACCGCGAAGAAACGGCGCGATGCCATCGCCCGCGAGGCGGAGTTTTATGGCGCGATGGATGGCGCGGCGCGCTTCAATCAACGCGATTCTCTGGCGACCATTCTCATCACCACGATCAACATCTTCGCCGGATTGCTGATTGGCGTCTTTCAGCAGAACATTGCCATTGGCGAGGCGCTCAAAACCTATACCGTGCTGACCGTGGGCGACGGCCTGGCCACCATGATTCCGTCGCTACTGGTTTCCGTGGCGGGCGCTGTAGTGCTGACGCGGGCCTCTTCCTCCACCGGATCGCTGGGTGGGGAGATTGGATCGCAACTGCTGCGGCGGCGGAACACGCTCTGGATCGCTGCTGGATTGTTGACGGTGATGGCGCTGATTCCCGGTCTGCCCAAGCTGCCATTTTTGCTGCTGGCGCTTGGCCTGGGCTACATCGCCTACAAGATGCCGGATACTCCGATGCTGAGCGAGGCCGAGATGGTGGCGGCAGAGGCAGCAGAGGCCAAGCCCACGGAGGCGGCCAAGGCGGAAAATCTTGCCTCGCTGCTACAAATGGACGATCTGAGCCTGGAGATTGGCTTCCAGTTGATCCCGCTGGTCGATGAGAAACAGGGCGGGCAGATGTTGCAGCGGGTGCGCGCGCTGCGCCGTCATCTGGCGACGGAGCTGGGCTTTATTGTTCCGCCCGTGCATATTACTGACAATTTGCGGCTGAAGCCACGCGAGTATGCGCTCTCGCTGCGCGGCGTGGAGATTGCGCGCTGGCATACGGAGGGCACCTGCCTGTTGGCCGTCAATGCCGATCCCAAAGCGCGCGCCATTCCCGGCATTGAAACTCGTGAGCCGGCCTTTGGCGTGACCGCGCGCTGGATTCAACCCGCGTATGAGGAGCAGGCCGTCGCGGCGGGCTACTCTGTGGTCGATCCAACAACGGTGATTGGAACGCATCTGGGCGAGGTGATCCGACGCGAGGCGCATCGGCTGCTGGGTCGCGCCGAAACCAAGCGTCTGCTTGAAGGCCTGGGCGAAACTCATCCCAAGTTGATCGAGGAACTGGTGCCCAAGCTGATGACGCTGGGCGAGGTGCAGCGCGTCCTGCAACAGTTGTTGCGCGAGCAGGTCTCCATCCGCGATCTCGGCTCGATTTTAGAGGTGATGGTCGAGGCGGCGGCAGGCAACAAGAATGTGGTGCATCTGGTCGAGACCATCCGCCAGTCGATGGGTCGCTCGCTGGTGCAGCCGCTGCTGGACGGCGAAGGTGTGCTGCGGGCCTTTGTGCTCGAACCGGCGCTCGAAGAGGAGATCGTCGCGCTGCTCGACAGCGAAGGCGCGCTGCGCATGTTGGGCGAGGGAACCCAGCCGATTCGCGGAGCCGGAAATTTTCTGCGGCGCATCGTGGACTCTTTGAAACGCCTCATCGGGGAGGTGCCCACTTCGGCGATGCCCGTGCTTCTCTGTTCCAGTCCAGCCCGTTTTTATCTGCGGCGCTGGTTGGAGCCGATTCTGCCGCGCGTTACCGTGCTGGCTCCGGCGGAGATTTCCGCCGATGTCCGGGTACGTTCGCTGGGCATGATTCGCGGCAATGAGATACGACCGAACGAAGTGCGAACCAACGAGGTACGACCCAATGAACTCCGGGCGAACGAAGCGATGGCCCAATAAAGCTGGAGCAAGAGAAGAGTCTGGCGAGGGAAACGCAAATTAGGGAAGCGCGCATGTGCGAAGGCAGGTCGGCGTAGGCCGAGGGCAATGAGATGAGAAAGGGAGCTATGCGATCGGTATCAGAGATATCGGCCCAGGGCCGCAAGGGTACGTCTGCAATCCCCTCGCTTTTGGCGACGGGAACCGTGGTGACAGGCGCGGGGGCGACAGGCGCGGGCGCGACAGGCGGCGCGGGCGCTGCGCATGTCGTGGCAGGGCTTGCCGCAGAAAGAGTCGCAGATATTTCACAGGAGGTCTCGCCGGAGGTGGTCTCGGCGTTGCTCGAAGATGCGCCGCCACCGACTGATCTGCCATCGCGGCCCTTTGCTGAACTCGATACCGCCGAGCGCGAGGCGCTGCTATTGGCGCATCTGCCCGTGGTGCGCTATATCGCCCGGCGCATCCACGAGCGGCTGCCCCAGCACGTCGAGATTGAGGATCTGGTGAGCGCGGGCATGGTGGGATTGCTGGATGCCTTCAATAAATTCGATGCCAAAAAAAATGTGCAATTTCGCAGCTATGCCCAGTTCCGCATTCGCGGGGCCATTCTGGACAGCCTGCGCACGCTGGACTGGGGGCCGCGCGAGCTGCGCCGCAAGGGACGGGCGATTGAAGAGGCCATGCACGCGCTGACCGCGCGGCTGGGACGGACGCCTCTGGAGAATGAAATTGCCGTGGAGATGGGCATGTCCCTGATCGAATACCAGCAGTTGCTCGGCGATCTGAAAGGGCTGGAGATCGGCAGCCTGAACGTCGAGCATACCGAGGACTCTGGCGACGAGGAGCTGGCCTACATCCCCAACAGTCCAGAAGAGGATCCGCTCTTTCGCTGTCTGAAGGGGGAAATGCGGGAGCGACTGGCGACGGCCATTGGCGAATTGCCAGAGAAGGAGCGGCTGGTGTTGACGCTCTACTACTACGAAGAGATGACCATGAAAGAGATTGGACTGACGCTGAGCGTGGTCGAGTCGCGCATCTCGCAGATTCACTCCTCGGCAGTGCTGCATCTGCGCTCCAAGCTGGCGCACGGGGCAAAAACACATGGAGCCAAAAGCAAAACGATGCATACGAACAAGACGGCGGGTGCGCGGGCGCAATCGCCGCCTCTGGCCGGGTCGGGCGGGCATGCAAAGGGGCGGACGACTGCGGAAAAGCCGGAGCCAAAGCAGCGATTATGGGGATAATTCGACTTGGTAATCTCTTTTATTTTCAATGCGAATCTGGAATTTCATAATGTAATGCTCTAAGGATGGATGTTGTATGGATAAGCCGCTGGCGCAAGATGAAATCGACGCGCTTTTTCTCCAGGCCCGCACCAAGGCCACGCAGCAAAAACCGCAGGAGATCAACCCGCGCATCCAGCCCTTTAGCTTCACGCGCGGTGGTCAGATTAACAACGAGCAGATGCGGGCCATCAGCCTGCTGAATGACATTTTTGCCCGCAACCTGACGCACAATCTTGGGGCGTTTCTGCGCAGTCATTTTCAGGTCAATCTGGTCTCCGCCGAGCAGTTGCCGTATGCCGAGTTTTTGCAGCGCATCCCGGACATCTGCTATGTCGGCTCGGTGCGTCTGGAGCCGCTGGGCGCGATCTGCGTTTTGCAACTCGACCTCAATCTGGCGCTGCCCATGATCGACCTGCTGCTGGGCGGCGAGGGCAAGGTGGCGGCGGTGCGCGAACTAACCGATATTGAAGAGTCGATTCTGGGCAGCGTGGTGGAGATCATTTGCCGCGAGCTAAGCGCGGCCTGGCAGCCAGTGGGGCTGACCTTTACCTTTGAAAAACGCCAGATGCAGACGCAGATCGCCCGGTTGATGGCCGTCAGCGAGAAGACCCTTTCGGTCAGTTTTGAGATGCGTACGCCGCAGGTGCAGGGCATCTTGAATCTTGCGTTTCCCGCCGTGGTCTCAAATACGATTTTGCGCCGCCTGATTACCGATTGGGGCCGCCAGAACCGTCGCCGCTCGCCGGAGATGCTGGCGCGGATGGAGGAGCGGGTGCGGCAGGTGAAGATTGGCGCGGCGTTGCAGTTGCCCTCGGTGCGGGTCTCGGCCACGGAGTTGGAGGCGATGCATTCGGGAACAGTGCTGCGGCTGGGCCTTCCGGCTTCGACGATGGCGGAGTTGCGCGTGGCCGGGATGTCGTTGTTTCAGGCTGTTCCCGTGCGCAGCGGGGAGCATCGCGGGGCGCAGGTTGTGGCGCGCAACTATCCGCTGCTCAATCAGACTGCGGAGTAATGGAGTTCGGCGTAACGGAAAAGATTTCAAACCATAACGAAAAAGATTTCAAACACGGAAAGATGCAGGGAGACAGGGAATGCCGAACGTAATGCAGGGCTGGATCGAACAGTTCGAGAAGCTACTCGAAGAACGCTCCGGGGCGGCGCTGACGGTCACGCCGGAACTGACGGAGCCTCGCCCGGCGGCGCTGTTTCTGAGCACCATCACTCTGGATGGCCCCATGCGGGGGGTGCTGCGGATTGCCGTTCCTGATGCCGAGATGGTGCAGTTTGCGCAACTGGCTGGGCGCAGGCCGCTCGATGCGCAGGTGGCGCTGGATGAGGGCATTCTGGCGGAATGGAAGAACCTTCTCGAAGAGTCGGCAGCGCGTCTGACCGCGCAGATGCTGGCGGAGGGTGAGGGCGAGTACAAAGCCGTTCTGCGCGAGATGCGGGCCGCCGATGCGGAGGCCGATGCAGGGGCCGATGCGGAGGCGGGTGCTGACGCAATCGAGAATGCAGGCGCCGATCCGGGTGCTGATCCGGGCGCTGATCCGAAAGAGACAGCGACCGCTGCCGCGATGGCTGGGGAGAGCGCGGTGGGCAGCGCAGATGGAGTGGAGCAATCGTCGTATGTGTTGCGCGCCGGGGAGATTGCGCTGCGTATCGCGATACAAACCCGCATGGAGCCAGCAGCCCCGGACATAAGTTCAGAGGCGGCCCTCGATGCGGCCCCCACCTCCAAGGAAGCGGATGCTGCGGCGGCCAAAACTGCCGAGTTTGTTGCGCGGCAGGTTGCCGATATTCGCGCCGCTGAGGCCCAGGCTGCCGAGGAATCCATGAATCGGGCGGCGACGGCGGCGGAGGCGCGCGCGGCACGGCGTCGCAGCGAGTCAAATCCGGAGGAGTCGAGTCTCTTCCGCACGCATCCAGAGCGACTGGATTTGCTGCTGGACATCGAACTGGAGGCGACGCTGCGTTTTGGCGCCGTGGAGATGCCGCTGCGCAAGGTGCTGGAACTGGGGCCGGGTGACGTGTTGCAACTGGATCGCCATGTTCAGGAGCCGGTGGATCTGGTGGTGGGCGACCGCATTGTGGCTCGCGGCGAAGTGGTGCTGGTGGGCGGAAATTTTGGACTGCATGTAACCGAGGTGGCGGAACCGCGCCGCCGTTTGGAGACGATACGATGCCTCTTCTAAATCTGCGTACTCATTTGCGCGCGTCGCAGGCGCGAAGCAAGTCGCGTCAGGGAGTGACAGCCCAGAGTCCCTGGGAGGAAGCGCTGTTTTCCGGCAGCGATGGCGACGGCGGAGGCCGGGAGACGGATTCCGCGCCGTTCGAGAATCGTAATTTGCCCTGGGAGCGCAATCTGTCCTGGAATCGCAATCTCTCCTGGGAGCAACGGGAGCAGAGCGCCCGTCTGCGCCGCGCCAACGGACGGCTTCCCCTGCAAGGGGAGGACGACGCTGGATTTGCGCTGACGGAAAACAATTTTGGCGACGAGGCTGCCAGCGAAGTCCTCTCGTCTTCCACCTGCATGAATCCGTATTGCAAGACGAATTGGCTGCGATCGTGGCGTCGGCGGCAGGCGCCACGTCTGGAGGGACGGTGGGCCTGTAGCGCGGAATGCATGCGGAGTTTTGTCGAAACGGTGGTGGCCAGGGAACTGGCCGGAGACATGCCTTGGGAACCGCAGCAGCATCGGCATCGGATGCCACTCGGCCTGATTCTGCTGGGGCAGGGCTGGATCACAGAAGAACAGTTGCGGGCCGCCCTGGAGGCGCAACGCACGGTGGGTAAGGGACGCATCGGGGCATGGCTGATGCGCCAGTGCAAGCTGCCGGAGGAACGGGTGACGCGGGCGCTGGCGATGCAGTGGGGCTGTCCAATTTTTCCGGTCGCCATCCACCAGCCGGAGACGGTGGCCACGCTGATTCCACGTCTGTTTTTGGATAGCTTCGGCCTGCTGCCGGTGCGCGTTGCCTCCGGGCGCATCCTCTATCTGGGATTTGAAGACCGTCTGGACGCTGCGGCGGCATTGGCGGTCACGCGCATGACCGGGCTGCGGATTGAGACCGGGGTGGTGCCTGCCACGCAGTATCTGCGCGCGCACGAGCGCATGATGGACGCAGTGTTTCCCAAGACGGTGCTGACCGAGGCTTTAACCGCGCAGGCGGTCGCTGACAAATTGGCGGAGGTCATTGAGCGGGTGCGTCCGCATGAAGCCCGCCTGGTGCGGCTGCATCAGTATCTCTGGCTGCGGATGTGGCGTACTCCGATGCCGATGGCTGCTCGTCGTTCCGCTTCAGGAACAGGGGGCGCGACTCCGGTGATTCCCATCCCGCGTATTCATCAGGTGGAAGACCTGATCTGCCGATACGCTCCCGTGGAAGACGAAGCGCGAGCATAACCACGAACGCAACCACGGTTTGTAGCCATGTTCGCCGAGTGGGAGGAGATGACCATGATCCATGCCATCGGCTATCAGAGTGGAATCAGCGATCAGAGTGGAATCAGCCGCGTTTGTTCCCGTATTTTCCACCATTTCGACGAGTACACGGAAGTTTGGGGCGCCATTGTCTTTGGCATTCTAGCCATTATGTCCTGCGCTGCGATGGCATGGGCCTGCAACGGGATTTTGTAATCGTCTACGGGCAGAGATGCGGCAATCGGACGGGAAAACCATGTGCAGGGCTGTGTGGCCTGGAAGCAAGATCGCAACCGGGGGCAGTTTCTGGGATTCTCATGGTTGGCCTGTCTGCGCCGATGAAGTCAGGGACAGACCGCAGAGAAGGTCGCGGAACAAGAGTGTGGGGGCGGAAACGCGATGCCAGGGATCCGAGCATTGATCGTGGATGATTCGGCGGTCATGCGCAAGATTGTGGAACGCACCCTGCGTCAGGGGGGGGTGGATATGGAGATCGTGGCCGAGGCTGGCAACGGCGAGGAGGGGCTGGCTCTTTTACGGCGGCAGACCTTCGATCTGATTCTGTGCGACATCAACATGCCAGGGATGGACGGACTGGGGATGCTGCAACAGATGCAGGCTGAGAATCTGGCGCGGCAGGTTCCCGTGGTGATGATTACCACGGAGAGCAGCGAAAGCCATGTCCGATCCGCGTTGATGTATGGGGCGCAGGCCTATATCCGCAAGCCGTTTACGCCCGAACAGATTCAGGAGCGGGTGCTGCCGTTGATGATTGGGGCATGAAAATTCTGGAATCTTGAAAGAAAACAGGAGGAGCGAAGTTTCGAGATCGCGCCTTCTGCCAGTCTGCACTTGGGAAGAGAGGCAAATACTTGTCAATGGCTCTGGATCCGGCAATTGCGCGCGCCATGCATAGGGTTGTTGCCGCGCCTCTTTTGGCTGCAAATCCGGCGCAGGCGCTGGATGCGGCTGTTCAGGAGGTCTTCGAGCGTATGCTGGGCATCCCGGATGTGGAGTTTCCAGAGGGCGCGCTCGTGGTTTCATCTGCGATTTCCCCCTTGGTTCCGCCCTTGATCGCAGATGTGGAGATTCTCATGGGCGCACCCAAGGATTCCTCTGAGGCGTGCCCATCTCCGGCGCAGCCGATGGGTTGGCAGGAGACCGTCAGCGCGATTCTCGGTTTTGCCGGAAAGCTCTCCGGTTCCTGCACCATGAGCGCGGAACCAGAGGCGGTTGCCGTCATGGCCTGGCACCTGTTGTCGCCTCCGCTGTCGCAGCGGCATCCGACAATGCGTGATCCGCATACGCGCGATTTGGAGGAGAACAGTTCTGGCGTCTGCGAGTGGCCGCATCGTGGCCCGTATCGACTGGATGGCACGTTGCTGGATGCTTTTGGCGAGATATGCAACATGATTGCCGGGGGCTGGAAGAACTGGATGCTGGGGTTGGACTCTGGATGCGCGCTCTCGGTTCCGACCATTGTCTCCGGCTCTGATTATGAGTTGCATCCGGTCGGAGATCGTCTGCTGGTGGAGCGTACCTATCACTTCTGTGGTCACCGGATGCTGCTGGCCATTCGCTGCGCAGCGGCGGATGACATTCTGTGACACACGTCGCGGCTGGAGGGATGCGCGCGAATTTCCCACACGCCAAGTGCTTCCATTGTTTGTACTTTTCCGCATCTCCGTCCGCGTGAGTTTTTTCTAATCCCCCCTCTACGATTCCGGCCCTTCTGCTGCACCTACCTCCTGCGTTGGAGGGTCGTTCTCATGGACAGTGGATATTATGCAGCTTTTACTGGGTTAATGGCGCGGATGCAGGCGCTGGATTCGGCGGCCAACAATCTGGCCAATACCAACACCAATGGATTTCGCGCCGAGAAGGACTTCTTTCGCGATACGGTGACTGGTCCCAATGCGCTGAACTCGCAGTTGAATACGGCGGTCAACAATTTTGGCGTGCTGGGCGGCAACAATGTCGATCTGGGCCAGGGGCAACTGAACAACACGGGCAATCCGCTGGATGTTGCTATTGAAGGCGCTGGATTCTTTCAGGTGCAGCGTGCCGATGGCACCATTGTCTACACCCGCGATGGGTCGTTTCTGCGCTCCGCCAAAGGCATTCTGGTGAATGGCAAGGGCGAGCCGGTTCTGGACACGAGCAAGAAGCCCTATAAGAAAATTGCGCTGCCCATCGGGCAGGTGACGATTGCCTCCGATGGCAGCGTCTCGGTGGGGGGCGCGGTGGTCGGCCAGATCAGCATTGTTGATTTTCCCGCAGGCACGCCGCTCATCCCGGATGGAATCAGCCAGTATACGGCTCCGGTTGGCACGGCCCGACCCAGCCCGACGGCCTCGCTCCATCAGGGAATGCTGGAAAGCTCGAATCAGGATATTGTGCGCGGCACCCTACAGTTGATTCTGGTGCAGCGGCAGGCGGAGATGATGCAGAAGGCGCTCTCGGTCTTTGGCAACACGCTGGATTTGCAGGCCAGCCAGGATTTGCCGCGCGCGTAGCGGCGCGGCCAGGGAAAGAAGATTTGCCGCGCGCGTAGTGGCGGCAGGGCAATCGTAGTAGGGGAACGCATAAGCAGTATGGGTAAGAAATAAGGAGATGCAGCGATGATCCGAGCCTTGTATACCGCCGCCAGTGGCATGAGCGCGCAGCAGCTTAATCTGGATACGATTGCCAACAATCTGGCCAACTCCGGCACGGCGGGCTTTCGCAGCCGCCAGTTGCAGTTTCAGGACATGATCTATCAAAACCTGGTCACGCCGGGGGCGGCAGAGAGCGCGCAAACGGTCTCGGCAGGATTGCAGGTCGGCCTGGGAACGCAGCCCTCGACAACCGAGATCATCCAGACGCAGGGATCGTTCAACCAAACCAACAACCCTCTCGATCTGGCGATTCAGGGAACGGGATTCTTCCAGGTGCAGACCCCGACGGGCATAATCGCCTACACGCGGGCGGGCAACTTTCAGTTGAACAATCAGGGGCAGATCGTTGATGTGAATGGCAACCTGCTGATTCCGACGATTACGATTCCCTCCAACGCCACCTCCGTCACGGTCACGCAGTACGGCGTGGTGAATGCGACGTTGCCTGGACAGACCAATCCGGCGCAGCTTGGCCAGATTCAGTTGGCTATCTTTACCAATCCCGGCGGATTGAACAGCGTGGGCAACAATCTGTTTCAAGCCACCTATTCGTCGGGGCAGCCCGCGCTGGGCAATCCCGGCGACACCACGGGAGCAGGCACGCTGCAACAGGGATATGTCGAGAACTCCAATGTGGATATTGTCGAGGAGTTTGTGCAGATGATTCTGGCGCAGCGGGCCTATGAGAGTAACTCCAAAGTCGCCACGGCTGCCGACCTCATGTACCAGCAGGTGAATGGACTGGTTCGATAGTCGCGCTAGTCGCGATAGCCGCGATAGCCGCGCTCGTCGCGCCGGAGTGTTGAAGTGTTGGAACGTTGGGGTGTTGGAACGTTGGAAATTGCAGGATGGTATGAGAAAACCTTTCGATCTTCGAGTGTGGGGCAGAGGAGGGCGGATAGCTCTCTATTGGTGGATGGCGCTCTGTTGGCTGTCGGCTCTCTGCCTGGGAGGCGCTGGCAGCGCGTGGGCGCTCGCTTGCGCGGCGGCGACGCCAGAAATTGCAGCGCGGGAGTGGGTACGTTCGTCGGCGGAGGCGCGTCCGGCAGCCGATGCCACGCGACAGGATGGCTATGCCGTGCAGCGGGTAATCTCCGATCCAGTATTGGGCGCGCAATGGGCGCTGGTCGTCAACTGTGCGCACCCGGAACGCCCTCCGATTGCCGTGGCGCTCTCCGGGGAAGATTCCAGATTTTTGCACCAGCAGGCGGCGCGTTTCGCTGCTGTTGGAGCAGCGTCCATGCTGGCGGGGATGCCCGAAGTGCCGCGATATGTTCCTGTGTTGGTGCGTCTGGATGCGTCTCCTGTCTCGGCTCCCGCCTCGACGGTTGGCGGAAACACTGGGAGGTTCACGAAAATCTCCGCGCCTGCCTCTGCTCCGGTGTTGGTGCGCGCCGGGGATCGTGTGGTGCTTTGGAATCAGGAGCCGCAACTGCGGATGGAAATTGAAGCTGTGGCGCTGGAATACGGCCATGCCGGACAGGTGATTCGCCTGCGCCGGGATGGGCGGGGGGCCAGCCTGAACGCGACGATGAGCGGAGTGGTGCGCGGGCCTGGCTCCGTGGAGTTGATGCCATGAAAAATCTTACGAAAACGCAGCGGCGCGGGGCTGCGATCTGTGGATGCTACCTGCTGCTCTTCTGTTGTGCTGCCCCCGGAGTGGTGGCTGCCAAAAACAAAAAGAAGGTCAAGCAGCCGAAGAAGCCCCCTTCGACCGAGATCAGGGCCAATCCCGCCAGCACGGACATGGCGGAGTACATTGCGCGGGTACGCCAGATGTATCCCTCGGCCAGCACCCAGGGTTCCATCTGGTCGAGTACCGGAAGACTGACCGTGTTCTCTGCGGATGTAAAAGCGATGTATCCGCACGATCTGATTTCGATTGTGGTCTCGGAGAGCTTGAATGCCTCGACGCAGGGGACGGTGAAGAACCAGCGGGCCTCCTCGGCCAACGCGCAGTTAACGGCGCTGCTGTCCAAGATGTCTGCGGGGAGCGCGGCGGCCAACATGTTGAATGCGAATGCTGGCTCCAGCTTGAACGCGCAGGGACAAAGCGTAACCAGCAACAGTTTGGACGCAACCATTGGCGGCGAGATCGCCGATGTGCTGCCCAATGGGATGCTGGTCATCTCCGCAGCGCGGCAACTGGAGTTCAACCAGCAGACCGAGACGATTCTGTTGCGCGGTCTGGTGCGGCCAGAGGATGTGAGTCCTTCCAACCAGATTCTTTCGACGGCCATCTCCGGTCTGGAGATTCAGGTGATTGGCAAGGGCATTGTGAATGACTACACCTATCGCCCCAACTGGCTGGTGCGCACGGTGCAGAAGATTTTGGTGTTTTAGAAGATTTTCCAGAACGGGTATGCAGTGGAGTTGAAGATGCGGCAGCGGCAAGGGGCAATCCTGGATGTGGCAATGGCAGGGCAGAGTGTGCTGCTAGCTCTGGCGCTGTCAATACTCTGCTCGCTTTTGATCCTGCTTCCGATGCAGGCAGAGGCCGCAGCCGTGGCTGCGCCTGCCGCGGCTGCGCCTGCTGCGACCACCAAAAAACCTGTGGCCGTTAAGAAGGCTGCGGCAGCCAAGAAAACTGCGCCTGCGGTTGCGACTCCACCTGCCGCGACTGCGCCTGCTGCTACGGCGACGCCAGTGGCCGCGTCTCCGGTTGCGCGCGAGGCGTTGATTAAAGATGTCACCTCCATTGCCGGGATTCGCGACAACCAACTCATCGGCTACGGCATTGTGGTGGGTTTGCAGAACACCGGCGACAGCCAGATGACATATTTCCCGCTCCAAACGCTGCTTTCAACCTTGCAGCGGTTGGGCATTGTGGTGCCCTATCCTCTGACCACGATCATGGTGAAAAATATGGCTGCGGTTTTTGTCGAGGCAACACTGCCTCCCTTTGCCCAGCCGGGAGCGAAGATTGATGTAACGGTTGGCTCCACCGGCGATGCGCGCAGCCTGACCGGCGGGGTTTTGTTGCTGACCCCGCTCTATGGCCCGGATGGTCAGATATATGCCGAGTCGCAAGGCCCGCTTGTGGTGGGCGGATATTCCGTTTCTGCCAATGGAAATACCAAGCAGTTGAACTTCCCCGATGCCGCGCGCATTCCCAATGGCGCGATTGTGGAGCGCCCGGTTCCGATGACGCTGGTGGGGATGCGCGCGCTGACCATTGAACTCCATGAGGCCGACTTTGAGACAGCCATTGGCATGGCCGACACTATCAATACGGCGCTGGGCCGGAATGCGGCGCGCGCTATCGACAGCCGCCAGGTGCATCTGGATGTCGCGCCCGGAGAGGATGTTCCCCGGCTGCTGGCGCGGGTGCAATCGTTGCCCGTGCATGTCTATCCGCTGGCTAGAGTGGTGGTGAATGAGCGCACCGGAACCGTGGTGATTGGGGGCAATGTGCGGTTGCTCCCGGTCTCGATTTTGCACGGTGGGCTGGCCATTGATGTTGTTACAGAGTTTCAGGTCTCGCAGCCCAATGCCTTTGGCGCTGGAACCACGGAGGTGGTGCCACAGTCGCAGGTGCAGGCCACAAATCAGCCAGTCAATCGCATCCAACTGAAGGAAGGCGCGACGGTGGATGATCTGGTGCGGAATCTGCAAAACATTGGGGCCACGGCGACCGATGTAATTTCCATCCTGCAAGCCATGAAGCAGGCCGGGGCGCTGGAAGCCGATTTGGTTGTGATTTAGGTACAGATGGGGATCCATGCACGAAGAACAAAGCGAGGGAGCGTAGAGCAGCGATGGCACATCTAGTGAGTTGGAATCATCCATCCGCAGCGAGTCAGATGCAGGAGCAGGCTACGGCGGTTGCCAGTCCACGATTGCGTAAGGCGGCGCAGGAATTTGAGGCGAATTTTTTAGAGGAACTCCTGAAGCCGCTCAAGGAAGACCCCCTCTTTTCCGGTAGTGATGGTCTGGGGGGAAGCGGTAGTGGAGATGGGGAAATAAGCGGAAGCCTGGGCACAGTGGACAGTCTTGGCACCGAGGCATTGGCGAATGCGCTGGCCAGCGCCGGAGGTCTGGGAATTGCGAAGCATATTCTTGCCCAGATGGCTCCGCTGGAAGCGGCCAACGAGGCGAAACGCAATGCTTCAAGCGGAACCAGCGACCACGCTGGAGACACGGAGCCAGGGCATCCGCAGATGAAGGGGCAGGGCAACGCGCAGGGAAAGGTACAGGGTAAAGGCAATCCGAAGATGCTTCCCTGGGTGCAGCCGATACGCTGAGGGAGTGGAATTGTCAATCCAAATTTTCCCGAAAAGGGTACTAAAGTTTTTATGCAGTGCGCCGATGGGATAGATATGTGGAGGAACGGTGTATGAATCTTTCGGGTCTCTTTAATTTTCCAGGTCTTACGCAGCCTGCGCCGAGCAACCAGCCGGGACAGGCCACTCCGGTGGGAAATCCGCAGCCGGGCGCAAGCGAACTGGCAACGCAGGCAACCTCTTCGGCGCTGATGAAGACCGATCAGGCCGATCTGAGCGCCAGCGGCCTGGCAGCGGCGCAGAATGCGACGCTGTCGGGATCGGCCAGTGCAGCCGGTTCCACTAACTCGGATGTGCGCATGTCTTTGGTGAACAGCATTCAATCCGCCATCCAGGCCGGGACGTATAACGTGCCAGCCTCGGAGGTTGCGAACAGCATTATGCAGAGCATGATGTTGCAGGGCGGGTAGCGGATAAAGAATAAAGGCGCAATTGCGTCGGGGGCGGAAGATGAAGCGGTTGGTGGAAGAGGCCATCGAAGCGTTGACGGCGCTGGATGCGGCGCGGCTGGATGCCTTGCTGGGTGAACTGGCGACCTTCCCGATGCATCCACCTTCGCGGGAGGCCGCGCAGGAGGCGATTCCAGCGCAGCGCGTACTGGGCGCATTGCTTCGGGAGACGGAACGGAATCTGCGTCTGCTGCGAAGCACCTCGCTCTGCGGTTTTGCCGAGGATGCGACCGGGGCTGCCGTATATCCGGCAGCGTGGCGGCAGGCGGATTCGGAAATCATACGCGGAACGATAACGATGCGCGGAACGATATAGATGTACGGAACGATGCGCGGCAGGAAGTTTTGCGAGGAAGACGGTCATGGCCACAATCAATTCCGCGTTGCAGATTATGACCGGGGCGCTGAACGCGGATCAGGCCGCTTTGAACGTCACCGCCAACAATACCGCCAATGCTCAGACGCCGGGCTACACCCGGCAGATCGCTGTCTTCCAGGCCAATGACCCGATTACGCTCAACGGCATCAGCTATGGGCAGGGCACGCAGATGGTCGCGGCGCAATCGCAGCGCAGCCTGATTCTAAATACAAACGTCGATCAGCAGATGCAGAGCCAGCAGGCCACGCAGTCGCAGTGGACATCCATGCAGCAGGTGCAGGACATCTTCAATCAGGTGACGACCAGCACCTCCGGCACATCGCCGGGAAGTCTGGGCGATCTGGTCACAAGCTTTTTCAACTCCGTAAGCCAGTTGGAGACCAGCCCTGCCAGTACGGCGCTGCGCCAGGGCGTGCTGAGCGCGGCCAACACGCTGGCGGAGCAATTCAACAGTTCTGCCGCCCAGCTTTCGGCGCAGACCAATGCGCTGAATCAGCAGGTCATCGGCGCGGTGAACCAGATCAATCCGCTGCTGACCTCAATTGCCCAACTGAATCAGCAGATCACCGCGACCAGCCCACATGCTGATGCCGGCGCGCTGGAAAATCAGCGGCAGTACGATCTCCAGCAGCTTTCAAAGTACATCGGCATCAGCACCATCAAAACGGAGAACAATGGACTGACCATCACCACGACCAGCGGCGCGTTGCTGGTCTCAGAGGGCAAGGCCTTTGCGTTGACCACGGGCAACGTTAGTGGAAACGTGCATGTTTTTGACACCGCTCCCGGCAGCGCAGGGGACATCACCACAGCGCAGGCCAGTGGTGGCGGCCAGCTTGCAGGATTGCTGACGACCCGCGACCAGAACATTCCGGCCATACAAAATTCCATTGACACATTGGCCAACAGCGTAGCCACGCAGGTCAATGCCGTGCAAATCGCAGGCGTCGATCAGAATGGCAATCCCGGTGTGGCGCTTTTCAACATTCCCGGCACTGTGGCGGGATCGGCGGCGGGCATCTCCGTGGCCTTTAGCAATCCTGCGCTGATTGCTGCGGCAGGAACGGGCCAGGGGCCGGGCGGGAATTCCAATGCGGTTGCGATGGCGAATCTGGCGAATCAGCCCATTGTCGCTGGCCAGACGACGACGGATTTTTATGCTTCGTTTATCTCCAATCTTGGCAGCACAGTATCGGGTTTGAGTACGCTGAACACGGCGCAGCAGGCTTCGTTAACGCAACTCCAGAACCAGCAGAGCGCGTTGTCGAGCGTCTCGTTGAATGAAGAGGCCGCCAATCTGCAAACCTACGAGCAGGCGTACCAGTCGGCGGCACAGTTTTTTAGCATGTTGCAGACGGTGGTGACCAGCGCGCTCAATCTTGGCATGCAGGTGCCAGCTATGTAGGCGGAAGAAAGTTTTCAGCAGAAGGGGAAAAACGACGATGCGCATTGATCCCAATTTTGTGCAGAACCTGATCTCGGCGGTGAATCAGGTACAAGCAAACGAGCAGACCTACACCAACGAAATATCCACGGGGGTCAGCGTCAACAGCCTCTCGGACAATCCTGCGGCGGCATCGCAGGACTATCTGCTGCGCTCGGAAATTAGCGCCAATGACAGCTTTATTCAGAGCGCAAGCACGCTGGGAAGTCAGATGCAGGTGACGGACACGGCGCTCGGCAGCGTGGTCACGCAATTGACCTCGGCCATCTCGCTGGCGACGCAAGGCAATAATGGAACGCTTAACGCGTCCAATGTGGCCGCTGTTACAAATCAATTGGCGGGGATACGCGACGAGGTGGTGTCGCTGGCCAATAGCAGCTATCAGGGCCAGTATCTCTTTGCCGGGAGCCGGACGCAGACACAACCCTTTGCTCTGAGTCCAGGATCGCCGCCGTTGGTTCTCTACAGCGGAGACAGCACGGTCACGTATGCCGTCACGCCCAACGGCCAAAACATCCAGATGAATCTGCCGGGCAATCAGGTCTTTGGTTCCGGCAGTACGGGCGTTCTGGCTACGATGAATACGCTCATCAACGATTTCTCGACCGGCGCTTCGGCCAGCACGATTGCCGTGGATATTTCCCATTTGTCGGCAGGATTGCAGACCGTCTCGCAGCAGCGCGTCATTCTGGACAACGGCCTGAGCCGCTTACAGGCCAGCAGCACCTATGCGCAGAGTGAGACGACTCAATTGCAGGCTGCGCAAAATGCCGTTATTCAGTCCAATCCGGCGAAGCTGGCCGCAGAGTTGAGCCAGACCACGACGCAGAACACATCTCTGATTGACATGATCGCCAATCTGGACGCGCTGCCAACACTGTTTAGCCGGTTGAACTGACGTTCCGCCGTTATTGGGAGAGTGGCCGATCCGTCAGCAACACTTTGTCAGAAAGCTCCTGCAATTGCGTGAAGCGTCCTTGCAGAAGGGCTTCAACGTGGTCGCGATCATCCCCGGGAACAAACAGAAATTTTCGTGGGCCGTGGCCCCACATTGCCAGCAGGTCGGCATCCGTCAAAAAGATGTGTGGCGCATCGGGATAGTACGATCCCCAGAGCATCGACGTGCTGCGTCCGTTGACCAGATAGGCTGGCCGCCGCGTATAAAAAATAATCGAAGACCCATACGACTGGTCGCCGTAAAGCATCAGCACGTCGTTGGGGCCAGCCAGACGGTTGATTGTATCGGCCATCGGGCGCGAGGACATCATCGGCCCAAAGCGCGCAAAGGCAATGTGCGCGGCAATCAGAAAGACGGCTGCGGTCAGGGCTGTTGTGAGGGTAGCACTCAGGTGATGCAGCCGCGCGCGCAGTCTCCATGCCAGCAATGGCCCCAGCAGCAACGCAATGGCCGCCAACGTCGCAGGCAGGCGCAGCGCCGCGAATGACGGCCCCGTCAGATCAAAGAAGTGCGACATCGAAAGCGAGTAGCCGCCGACATCGCGATGGGCCAGCAGCGAGCCAATGTCGGCGACAAAGGGAAGATGCCGCGAGGCCCACAGGCCATAACCCAACGCCATTGCCCCCGTTGTCCCAACCAGCGCAAAGAGAGCGTGCGCGCCTTGCAGCCATCGCAGGTCGCCGCGTAGCGCCGGGGCTGCATCGCCGCTGGAGTGGGTGGAAAACTCCTCTTCCATGCCTGCCAGCGCGACGGCGGTCAGCATCAGCAAGGGGAAGTAGGCGGGATAGGTGTAATACTCCTGATTTGTGGAAAAGGAAAAAAAGATGAGGATGAAGCCCGCATATAGCGCCAGCAGCAACGTGGATTTACCCGCGAAGCTGCGATGGCGAAAGCGCTCCAGGAGCGGGGCTGCATTGGTCGCCGAGCTTTGCCTGTTTCGATTGCGCCAGGCGCGATGCAGCGCCGCAGGCCAATAGAGACTCCACGGGAAGAGCCAGACCAGATGCGAAAACCAGAAGACATAGCTGGGCTGCTTGTTGTAATCATGCGGATAGCGTTTGCCGAGAAAGCGCAGGACATGCTCATTGATGAAATAAAAATAGAGAAATCCATGCACGTTGCCGAAGGTGGGGATATTGCCGACGGGATGGCCTTGGTCGGGATTGTGCAGGCTGGCAAGAATGTGCCACGGCGCGGCAATCAGCAGAAAGAGCAGCGTGCCGCTGAATAAGTGAAACTCCCGCCAGCGGCGATATTCCCCCGTCAATAATAGATAGGGAAGAACTGCGCCAAGAAAAAATACGGGCGCGATCAATCCCTTGGCCAGCATGGCCAGAGCCAGCATGGCATAGGCGGCATAGAGGCGCGATGGGCGATGATCTTCCAACCCAGTCAAAAATAAATACAGCGCCAGCGCAATCAGCAAGGTCAGAATGGATTCTGGAATAAACCATCGCGTAAAAAGAAAGACGCCGATGGAGGTCAGAAACGCCAGCGCAGCGTAAAAGGCGGCGCGTTCGGAGTAGGCTCGACGCGCCCAGAAGAATGCCAGCAGCGCGCAGCCCAGCACAGCCAGCGTCTGCGGCAGATGCGTGGCAAAAACATTGAAGCCGAAGAGATGATAATCCGTCGCTGCCAGCCAATAGGGGAGCGGAGGTTTTTCCAGATAGCGAATGCCATCGACTTTCAATGTGACGTAATCGCCGCTGATGGCCATGTGCTGCGCTGCTTGCGCGTGCGTTGCGTCGGCATCATCCAATAACGAGGGAGAAAATAGCGCCGCAAAATAGACGGCAAAAAAGACAAGGCCCAGGATCAGCCATTCCGTCGTCAGGGAAAGCGGAAACATCCCACGGACGGGCTTTTCAGCGGATGAGGCGTGGGTGGCGGCGGAGTTTTCAGGGGTCTGCATGGGTCGAGTGAAATATCTATTTCAGAATAGCAGTCGAATGTGTCTGCCGGAATGCACTACGCTGGATATATCTTGAGATTGGCCTGCGGGCGATCCTGAACGCTTCGTGAAAGGGTATCGGAGAAAGCATGAGAACGTACGCTGCGGTGGACATTGGCTCCAACTCCTGTCGGTTGAAGATCGCTGGCGTGCAGAATCATCGAATGCGGACGCTGCATGAAGACCGCGAAGTGACACGGCTGGGCGAGAGCGTCTTTGAAAGCGGCATGGTTTCGCCGGAGGCGATGGCGAATACTATTCGCGCCCTGCGGCGTTTTCATAAGGCAGTGCAGGCTCACGCCGTGGATCGTCTGCGCGTGGTGGCCACCAGCGCCATGCGCGATGCGCGCAACCAGCAGGCGTTTGTCTCCTGGGTGCATTCGGCAACGGGCTGGAAGGTGGAAATCATCTCCGGGCTGGAAGAGGGACGGCTGATTCATCTGGGCGTGGTGTCCAATGAGCCGGGCGCGCGCGGACGCTGTTTGCTGGTCGATCTTGGGGGCGGAAGCTGCGAGATCACGCTCTCCGAGCAGGGGCGAATCCGCGAGATGGTGAGCCTGCCGCTGGGAGCCGTGCGGTTGACGCGAGAGTTTCTGCGCCACGATCCGCCGACGGCGGATGAGATTGCGCGGATGCGAAAGTTTGTGCAGCGCGAGTTGCGCCGCGCCGAGCGCAAACTGACCGACCATCGCGTAACAACGGTCTATGCCACATCGGGCACGGCAGCGGCGCTGACGGATGCAATTCGCGCAAGCGGAAAAAGCAAACGTCAGGTTGCATCAACGGTGCCAGCAAAGACGGAACTGGTTCGCAAGCTTACCGACAAACTGACGCGCATGACGGATGTGCAGCGCGCTGGCGTGACTGGCATTGGGCCGCGCCGCTCGGAGATTATTGTGGCGGGCGCGAATGTGTACGCCGCCATGCTCGAACGACTGCATTTGCCGGGGTTTCGTTATTCCCCGATGGGGCTGCGCGACGGCATTCTGGCGCTGATGCACGCCGAAACCGAAGAGCGCACCTCCGCGCATCATCGCTTTGAAGAGGAGCGCTGGGCCAGCGTTCTGGAGCTTTGTCGGCATTATGGGGTCGATCCCAAGCGCGCCGAATCGGTGCGTGCCCACGTCGCGCAACTCTTTGTCGATCTGCAACGTGTCCATGAACTCCCCAGAGAGTACCAGCTATGGCTGGAGGCTGCGGCGATGATGCACGAAGCGGGAAAATTCATGAACTATCAGGGCTACCATCGGCACACGCAGTACATCATCGCCAACTCGGAGCTATACGGGTTTACGCCAGAGCAGCGCGCCATCACCTCCGCCATTGCGCGCTATCTGGGAAAGTCGCGTCCGAATGCGAATGACCGTGTGACGCGCAGTGTTCCAGTGCAGGAGCATCGTCATGTGCAGCGGGCCGTGGTGTTATTGCGGCTGGCGGTCGCGCTGCATCAGGATCGCGCCAGCGATGTGCTGCGCGCGCGCACAAGCGTCCATCCCCGGCGCGTGTTGCTGAAGATCACTCCGGGGCGCACCGGCGCGGAGTTGGAGCTATGGTCGCTGCGCAAGGAAGCCGATTATTTTCGTGAGGTCTTTGGGCGCGATCTGGTCACGGAACTCGACTGAATGGTTCGCGCCAGCTTTGGGTCGAAGAGCCATTGCAGCCTGCCTGAGACGCGGTTCATGTCTATTTTGACGAGGGCACCCTTGCGCAAGCGGATCGGTTCTGCTGTAGCTGAAGCGCAGAGCAGCGCGGTGAGATGATGGGTCAGATTGGGATTGTGACCTACAAGCAGTACATCTTCATATCCAGAAAATCCATCAAGCAATGCCTGAAAATCGCGCCACGTCCCCGATGGAGACAATGCAGCGCTGACGACAATCTTCTGTTCATATCCGGTCTCTGTTCCCACCAAGGATGCCGTTTGCAAGGCGCGTTTCAATGGGCTGGAGACAACGCAGTCGAACTGCACCTTCAAGGCATTCAGTATGCCGCCGATCAGGAGACACTGCGCTTTTCCTTCCTTATCGAGAGGGCGTTTCTGATCGAGTTCCGGGTTGGAGCGTCGCTGTCCGGCGTTGGCGTGGCGGAGAAGATACAGATTCGTCATGGAGTATGGAATGTATTTTACGGCTTGCTCGATTGTTTCTGCCAAAGTTCCGTGGTCAGCAATCCGCCCAGAAAGGTTTTCTGTTGTACTTGGAAAAAACCATGTTGCTCCAATGCGCCAGCGTAGTCTGGAAGTTTTTTTATGCGAAGCCGGGTCAGGCAATCAAAGGCGAAGTAAAGAGAGCGGACAACCAGTTGCGCCACGGGACGCAGCCAGCCGCGCTGCGGAATCGCAAAGTCAGAGATGAGCCAGAGAGCATCGGGAGCAAGGCATTCTCGCAGGCGATCCGCCAGAGCGTCGATTTCATTTGGCGTGAGGCAATCCAGAAAAAAGTGGGAGACGACAAGGTCGTATCCGGGATCATTGTCGCGCCGCTCCGGGGTGAATGCGCGAATGTCGGCGCGCAGCGTATGCACGCGCAGCGCATCGTCCGTGCCAGAGGAGGCGACACGCTGGCGCAATTGCTGCAACATTTGCGCGCTGGCATCGACAGCATCGACTTCAAGGAATGGATTGGCTTGCAACAGCCGTTGCGTGAAGCGTCCATCTCCATCGCCAAGAATGAGCGCGCGTCGCGCCGTGGCGCAGGCAGGCAGAAAGTAAAAGCGGCAGCGTTCCAACATGGGGCCAAAGCTGGCGTATTCCAGCCAGCGATAGAGCCTGGCCAGCCGATCGAAGTTGGGAGTGGGCCGATTTTCATTGGGTGCAGGTCTTGTGCGCATGGATTTTTAGCGGAGGACGAGCATCCACAACAGCGGTGTCAGCAGCGCCATATCGACGGTAACGCGCAGAGTGCGACTGTGCATTCGCTGGTGGAAATGGTGGAGCAGCAGAAAAAAAACTCCACTCAGGGAGCAAAGCGCTGCCAGAATGCGTATTTCCGGCGTGGGAGCCAGTGCCGCCACGCCAACAGCAACGATGAACAGCGCCGCTGCAAACCATTGCAGGCGCGCGCCCACCCATGCCGTCAGAGGATGGACAGGTTCGGCGCGACGAGAATCCTGCACGCAGCCATTCTCCCAGATTTGAATGGCAATACAGTTCCAGCAGCAGATGCCAGAGAAAAGAACGACGACCATCGGCATCCACAGGGGGGCGCCATGCAGCCGCGACCAGGCAGGGATGGCTGTTGCGACAGCAAATAAAATTCCCACCGTAATTTCTTTGGGTATCCAGAGTTTCCTGGGCATCCATGCGCGCCTTCCGTTGGTATCGTGTTTGTCCGGGCCGTGAATCAGAATAAAGTAGACGAGGCCGAGCGTTGCCAGCAGAACATCGTCGATGCGAACAGCGTGTGCAACGCGAAGAAAAAGGAAGTAGATCAACGGGAGAAATGCCGCGACGAGCGCGGAAAGAAATATCCGACGGTGACGCGCATAAAAAAGATGTCGTTCCCGGAGTTGCGTGGATCGGCCTGAGCGCCAGCCGTCCAGCAATCTGTCAGCAACGTAGACGCACCAGGTTCCCAGGCCCAATGTGAGCAGGGCAAACCAAGGCAATGCGATGTCGAAGGCGCGCGCAAAGGCCCAACTCCACACTACGGCGACGGTCGGCGCATCCAGGCTGAGCAGATGCCACCACACCAGCGGAGAATGACGTGGCAGCGTGAACAATCTGGAGGTCGATATGGGCGCGAGCGTGGTGGACATATTCAGAATGGCTCCATTTTTAAGCTGGCACCGACGATAGGAATCCACTTGCCGATAGGAATCCACTTTTTAAGATGCGATTTTTTTCGCTGCTCGTTTGCGTCGCTCCGGCCTGTGCGGGCCATGTTTCAAGGCGGACATATTTTTTGTTGCTGGCGGTGGCGTTGCCGGCAGGGAAGGCAGTTCGACCAGCGCTTTGCCTTCCGCCTGACGCATGAAATACTCCTGCGCGGAAAATCCCCCGGAGGATGCTGCCAGCGTGTTGGTTGCGCGAACGTACTGTCCGGTGGGCAGCAGCCAACGGGTTTTTCGCGTGTCGGCCAGATATGCGCTGAAAATATCCTCGCGAATTCTTTGGCGCAGCAGCGGATCCAGCACAGGAAAAACGACCTCGCAACGTTCAAAGAAGTTGCGCTGCATCCAATCGGCGCTGCCGCAAAAGATTTCCTCGTCGCCGTCATTCTGAAAATAAAAAATGCGGCTGTGCTCCAGAAATTGCCCAACGATGGAGCGCACGCGAATGTTTTCGCTGAGGCCCGGAACGCCCGGACGCAGCGCGCAGATGCCACGAACGATCAGGTCAATGGAGACTCCGGCTTGCGATGCCTGATATAGCGCCTCGATCGCTCCTTGCTCCAGCAACGAGTTCATCTTGGCAAGGATGCACGCCGGGCGGCCATTGCGCGCATGTTCAGCCTCACGATGAATCAGGCGAATGAATCCCTCGGCCAGGGTGAGGGGAGCCACCAGCAACGGACGATAATCATCGGATTCCGAGTTGGCCGTCAGATAATTAAAAACGGAGTGAACGGCTCCGGTAAGGATTGGATTGGCGGTCAGCAGGCTGATGTCGGTGTAATAACGTGCCATTTCTGCGTTGTAGTTGCCGGTTCCCAGATGCGCGTAGCGGCGAACACTGCCGTCCGGGTCGCGCCGCACCAACAGGGCCATTTTGGAATGCGTCTTGATGCCGACGATGCCGTGAAAGACCTGTACGCCAGCGTCCTCCAGGTCACGCGACCAGCGGATGTTGGAAGCCTCGTCAAAGCGCGCCATCAGTTCGACGACGACGGTTACTTCCTTGCTCTGGGCCGCTTCGCGCAACGCTTGAAAGATCGCCGAGTTGGCTGTGGTTCGATAGAGTGTTTGTTTGATGGAAAGTACGTCTGGATCCTCGGCGGCGGCCTGAATCATGTCCACGACCGCGTCGTAGGAATCGTAGGGATGATGCAGCAAAAGGTCGCGCTTGCGTAGTTCGTCAAATAGGTTGGAGGATTGTCGATTCAAGCGCAGTTCACGCGGAATAAACGGCGGATATTTCAACTGCGGCATCGGTGTCTTGGTGTAGAGATTCATCAGCCGCGACAGATTGACGGGGCCATCGGTGCGGAAGACCTGAAACTCCTCCAGTTCAAAGTTTGTGCGCAGCCGTTCGATGATTTCCAGATGCGCGTCTTTTTCAATCTCCATGCGAACCGCGTCGCCTTTGCGGCGGTTGTGCAATTCCGCGCGCACGCTCTCCAGCAGGTTGCGGGATTCTTCCCCTTGCAGGTAGAGGTTACTGTTGCGAGTGACGCGAAAGGCGGCTGTCGATAGAACTTCATAGCCGCGATAGAGCGCGGCGGCCTGGGATTCGATCAGGTCGTGCAAAAAAATGTAGTCATAGGTTCCGACAGCCGAAGGGATGGGTACCAGACGCGGCAGCGCGCGCGGCACCGTGACCACGCCCAGAATCGGCCCGGCGGTCGTCTTTCGCTTGCGACGCAGGAGCAACGCAAGACACAGAGCCTTGTTGAGTACACGCGGGAATGGATGGCTGGGATCAATCGTGATCGGAGTGAGCAGCGGATCGACTTCATTTTGATAAAAGCTGATGGCGTGTTCGCGCGCGGCCTCGTCAAGCTGCTGCCAGGGAAGCACGCGGATGGAGGCTTGTGCCAACGCAGGGAGTAGTTCCTGCTTCCAGCAGACGTACTGCTCCTCCACAAAAGCGTGGGTCTTCTCTGTGATGCGATTTAGAATTTGCTGCGGCATCAGCCCATCCGGGCCGCGCTCGGCGTAACCATCCTCAATGCGTTGCAGAATGCCGGCGACGCGAACTTCAAAGAACTCATCCAGATTGCTGGCTGTAATTGCTAAAAACTTTACTCGCTCCAGCAACGGGTTGGTGGAATCCTGCGCCTCTTCCAGCACGCGCCGATTGAAGTCCAGCCAGGACTCTTCGCGGTTGAAGTAACGAATTTCAGCAGGGGGCGATCCAGCCATATCATTTCGCTTCCAAAGATTAGTGTCTCAAATCCTGCCAGATGCGTGTTGCTGTTCGGTGTTTGCGGGCATTTGGAGGCGGCATTCTGGAGTGGAGACAAGCATCGGTTATGATTTATAGAGAATGTAAAAATTTGCACTCAGGGTGAAGGATGTTTGCGCTGGATTTGTGTTCCGTGCAGTTGCAGGAAAAAACTTAAATCCTTTTCCCTTGCAGAACCATCTATATGGATGCCACAGAAGTATTTTCCCGTGTAAGTATCTGATGCGTGCGAACAACAGGATGCAAATAGTTCGGAGAATTCTGGCACCAATGGCGGTTGCTTGTCTGATGGTCTCTGCTTCTTTGCAGGGGCAGACGGGATCGGGCAGCAGCTTTCAGGGCAGCGTGGTGCAGCAAAAGGCATCCGCGCAGGTGCTGTCGCTGGGATTGGACGATGCCATCCAACGCGGGCTGCAGTACAACCTTGGGCTGATGCTGCAAACGGAAAGTGCGCGAAGCGCGGGCGGGCAGCGCTTGCAAGCCTTGCAGTCCTTGCTCCCATCGGTGACGGGAACCGCCCAGGATACGGTGGCGCAGACCAATTTGCAGGCGGAGGGACTGCGCGGGCCAGGATTTCCTGCCGTGATCGGGCCGTATGGCTACACGGATTTCCGCCTGACGCTGAATCAGGCGCTGGTGAATGTTTCCTCGCTGGAAAATTATCTGGCGGCGAAGCACAACTTTCAGGCTGGACAGCTTTCCGTGCAGGATGCGCGCGATTTGGTTGTGGTGACGGTGGGCAACGCCTATTTTCTCTGTCTGGCGGATGCGGCGCGGCTGAACAGCGCGCAGGCGCAGGTTGCCACATCGAAAATTTCATTGGATCAGGCGGTATATAGCCATCAGGCGGGTGTCTCGCCCCGATTGGATGAATTGCGCGCGCGTGTCGATTATCAAACGCAGCAGCAGTTCTTGATCGTCGCGCAAAACCAATATGCGAAGGACAAGATCGCCCTGGCCCGCGCCATTGGGCTTCCGCTGGATCAGCCCTTCGATCTGACGGACAGCGCTCCCTATGCGGCTTTGGATGATCTGGACGTGCAGCAGGCGATGCAACGGGCATTGAAATATCGCAGTGACCTGAAGGCATTGCAGGAGCAGGTTGTTGCCGCAGAAAAATCCCGATCCGCCGCGAGAATGGAACGGCTGCCGCAACTGAATTTTGAGATCGACTACGGCGCGATTGGCGTGAACCCGGGTAGTTCTTACGGAACCTTGAATCTCTCTGGACAATTGAGCGCTCCCTTATTTGAGGAGGGCAGGCTGCGCGGAGATGCGCGCGTGGCGGACGCGGCTCTACAGCAGGCGCTGGCGCAGGAAAATAATCTGGAGGGGCAGGTGCGCGCCGACGTGCAGGACAGCATTCTTGATATTCAGGCCGCAGCGAAACTGGTAAAAGTGGCGCAAAGTAACATGGAACTTGCCAGCGAAACGCTGAGCGAGGCGCAGGAGCGCTACAAGGCGGGAGTTTCCGATAATCTGGAAGTTTCTCAGGCGTTGGCCAGTGTCGCGCAGGCCAACGACCAATATGTTGGCAGTTTGTATCAACACAACCTGGCGAAATTATCGCTGGCGCGCGCCATCGGTCTGGCGCAATTGCAGTACAAGGCATACCTCGGAGGAAAGTAGACGTGGCGGAATTAGAAGCTGAAGAAAAAGAATTGCAACCGGATGCGCCGCCCTTTCGCAAGCGCCTGCTCCTTTTTGGCATCATTGCGCTGCTGGTTATAGGGGCTGCTCTTTTCTGGTGGCACTCCACCTATTATGAGGATACCGACGACGCGCAGATTGATGGGCCACTGGTGCAGATCAGCGCGCGCATTCAGGGCCAGGTTGTTCAGTTGAACGTCGAGGACAATCAGCGCGTGGACAAGGGGCAGGTGCTGGCGCAGATTGATCCACGAGACTTCCAGGCCGCGCTCGATCAGGCGGAGGCAAGCCTGACCAGCGCGCAGGCCAACTACGAAGCAGCGCTGGTCAATGTCCCCATCATGGATATTCACACCAGTTCACAACTACGCTCGGCAGACGCCGATGTCAAAGGGTCGTTGTCGGGAATTACGCAGTCGGAAAAACAGTTGGATGCGGCGCAGGCGCAGGTCATGGTGGCGGAGGCGAACAACACCAAGGCACAACTTGATTTGCAGCGCTACACGTCACTGGTGCAGCGGGATGTGATTTCCAAGCAGCAATACGACACCACCGTTGCGGCGGCTGCCGCTGGCAAGGCGCAACTGGCGGAGGCGCAGGCCAACCTGATGGCCGCGCAGCAGGCCGTGCGCCAGGCTAATGAACGATTGGCAGAGGCGCAGGCAAACTACAGTTCCGCGCAGACAGGCCCCAAGCAAGTGGCCGCGCAAAAGGCCAAAGCCGATCAGGCTGCGGCGCAGGTGCAGCAGGCGCAGGCCGCCGTCGAGCAGGCGCGGCTGAACTTGAGCTACACCACGATCATCGCGCCGGAGTCTGGCATTGTGAACAACAAGACAGTTGAAGTTGGACAGAATGTCAGCAGCGGTCAGACGCTGATGACACTGATTCCTCTGGAAAACGTCTGGGTTGCGGCGAACTTCAAAGAAACCCAGTTGACGAATATGCGCGCTGGACAGCCGGTTATCATCACCGTGGATGCCTACGGAGGCCGGGAGTACCACGGCAAGGTTACACAGATCGGCGGCGCGACTGGCTCCATGCTCAGTCTGTTTCCACCGGAGAATGCGACAGGCAACTACGTCAAGGTTGTGCAGCGTGTTCCTGTGCGCATCGACTTTACCAACCCGGATGAAAATAAGGATCACTTGTTGCGCCCTGGCATGTCCGTGACACCCACAGTGCAGGTGAAGAACTAGAGCATTTTCGATTTAAGTGTTTACATATCCGCATGAGGTGAAGAAGTCCGAGCATTCGTCAGGCGTGACGGTGTTGAGTAGGTCGCCTATTTCCTTCCATAGGGCATCCAGGGATCGTTTGGCCGCTTTGCGGAGCAGCGCTTTCAGTTTGGAAAAGAACTTCTCGATGGGATTGAAGTCGGGAGAGTACGGCGGCAGGTAGAGCAAGGTGGCGCCGGTGGCACGAATGGCTTCTTCAACCCCCGACACCTTGTGGCTGCTGAGGTTGTCGAGGATAACGATGTCGCCTGGCCGCAACGTTGGACATAGAAATTCGCGAACGTAGGCAAGAAACATCTCCCCGTCCATCGGGCCGTCCGAGACCATTGGCGCGGTCAATCTTTGGCGGCGCAGAGCCCCCACAAAGGTAGTTGTCTTCCAGTGTCCGTGCGGTGCGGATGCGATACAACGCTTGCCTCTGGGGGCACGCCCACAACGCCGGGTCATGCGGGTCGATGTCCACGTTTCGTCAATGAATACGAGCTTTCCCACATCCATCCCTGGCAACGATTTAACCCATTCTCTTCGCGCCTGCTGCACGTCCTCGCGCTCTTGCTCGCTGGCGTGCATGGTTTTTTTTGAAGGTGAGATTCCATTGGTTCAACTGGTGCCACAAGGCACCGGGCTGGATCAAAACACCCTGCTGTTTGGCCAACCGTTCCGATAGTTCGGATAACGCCAGATCCGGTTCTGCTTCGATCCAGGCGCGCAGCACCGATTCCATCCCTGCCACGCGCGATCGGCGATGGCCACCCATCGGAAAACTGGTTCGCCTGCCGGACTTCTGCTGACGATTGCGAACCTGATACACCCAGACGCGGCTCACTTCCAGACACCGCGCAATGGAGCTGGGTCTCTCGCCACGATCCAACGCCCACAGCACACGATCACGCAAATCCTGCGAATACGATTGCATCCTGCCCCCTATCCAACGGCAGGGATATTATCGCACGAAATGTAAATACTTAAATCGAAAATGCTCTAGTTTGAAATATTTAAACTGTAGGCTGTTACTGGTACCATTCCATGTCGTTACTGTGACGCTAACCTTGTCGCTGCCGGCTGGCGCTACCGCTGTGATCTGTGTCGGCGAGTTCACGGTAAAGCTGGTCGCCGCATTGTTGCCAAATTGAACCGTCGTGGTGCCGGTAAAGTTTGTCCCGGAGATAGTCACCGAGGTTCCACCCGTATTTGTACCGTCCCTTGGGCTAAGGCTGGCCACCACCGTCGCGATGATCGTGCTTAGGTGGAGCAAACCCAAGCCCCTCCGCCAGTGAGACTCGCGCGGCAGCATACCGATCGGGGTTGTTCGTCCACTCACCCGGGCACGGACTACCTCCACTCGGCCATGACCCCGTGGGACCATTGGGGACACCGGCTGCACTGTCGGTACACGCACCGCCTCCTTTGGGCCAAACGCCCGGAGTCTCCCAATAAGGCTGAATATTGAACCATTGCAAAGCATTCCATGACGTCAGTCCGCCGCCACCCATGGAATCGACGACCGACAGGGCGACCGACCTGCCGCGCATGTGGCCCAGAAGATACAGGTACAAATAATCCTCATATCCCCGGCGCCACGCCTCCATGCGCATCGACGCTACCGGGCCGCTGATTCCATTGCACACAGTGTAGCCGTTCGAAGAACAGCGTGTATTGACTGCGGGGCTTTTGGTGAGAATTTTTTCGCCGACGGGGTTCGCCGTGTAATAGCAGCCCACTTCATTCCCCGGGTAGAAAAAAACTCCATCCCCCGAGGTGGCCGCGCTGACGTAAGGAGACGGACCGCTACCGGTGCAATTGCTGGGCGACGAATCCCCGTTATACCCACCCCAGAAGTCGCCCACGAACATCCACACTCCTCCGGGGGACGGGGCCACCTCGCCGTGATGATGGTTCTGATCTTCTGCGCGCCGGGCGGTCTGATCCAGCCCATACTTATACGCAATCCAGAACTGACTGCGGAAACCCACGCCGGTATCGCCGATGGTGTCGTCGGGGCTGTATGGGCCGCCACCCTGGTAAAACCATTTCTCGATCGGAGCCGGGGCGGTGGACTTCGCCGGCACGCCCTGCGTCATGTCCAGGGTGTACTCGTAGCCAGTCCCAGCTGTTAGTAGTGGGGTACCATTCGGATTCCCGTACGCGTACGACAGGGGAGGTCCCGGTTGACCCGGCATGTATACCGCTGGATTGGGGGTCCAATCCATCACCCAGGTGTCCGGGTACTTGCTTGGATACGAAAGACCCTCATGCTCCGCACAGGCCACAGTAGTGTACACAACCCCGCCATGACCATTACCCAGTCCCTCTCTCAAGCAGGCGGGCAAGTCCGTCAAAAAGCTCCGTATGGGATTGGTGGAGGCAGCCCACCTTGGGGAAAGCGCCGTATTGGCCTGGTTCATCGCCTGATTGAACTGCTCTATATCTTCATATACGAGGGCCGTGGCTCGTATCTCGTTGTTGTAGGGCTCATCAAATGTATAGGCAATCAGCTCCGGATGTCCCCATCCTTTGCCTCCTCGACGCACAGGCAATTGGTTCTGCGTAAAATGCTGGGATATCTGGGTGGAATAATTTCCATACAACTGTAACAGTCCTGCCGGGGGTGTAGTGGTGCCAGGATTTTCAAAATTCCAAGTATAGCCTCCCTGTCCGTTATAACCCCATGCGCCGCTGCCCGAATTGCCAATTGGCGAATCGAAAACCCGCATGCTGGTGCCGTCGGCGAAAAGTCCGCCGGGCGTCAGCGCCGGACCGACGTACGCGTCGTAAGTTGTCCAGTCAATTGTGCTGGCGCTGCCGGGGCCCGATACAGTAAAGGAGGTGGCCGAATTGGGCGCTGCCGGATAAGCGCCAGCTATGTAGGGCCCGAGGCCATCCATCTGTGTGTCGGCATAGTAGGCATGCCCCATCACCTGATATTTTTGGAAAAGCTTGGCCTCCAGAGGGCACGGGCTGCTGCTATCGCTACTGAGATAGCAGCTCATGCCCTCGCCCGCGTCAAAGCGCCCGCTATACATGGGCATCCACGCCTTCAGCATATCGGGCCGATTTGGAGAGTCGAAGCGCGGGAGATTGCCATTCCACACCGTCAGATTGAGGGGAATCGACTCGCTTCCGATACCCTTGCCGGAAACCGTGACGATCCCCGTATATTTTCCGGCTCTCTGGTTGGGCGGAATGGAGATATTGATCCACACTCCCTGGGTCGTTCCCGGTTGCACGTTGAAGGGAGTGCCCACTGCCGGATTCCCAGAATCGTAAGGATCGTAAAATGGGATCAGTGGATCGGGCATACCGTTACTGGACGCTGAATACAGATCTGCTTGGCCTGTGGTGTTGGAGTACGGGACGTAGCCCTCCAGGTAGCGGGTGACAGCGGAGGTCTGTGTATTGTCCGAAGTAAGCGTTCCTGAGCCTCTCCGGGGGCCGACATCAACCGAAGAGACATCGCTGTGATCGCCGCGGTGCGCTTGTTGCTGACGCTCGGCGCGAACCAGGGGGCTGACATCGACCGAGACATCGCTGAGAACCGCGTTGGCGTTCGGGCCGGCAGTGATGAACACCTGGAAGGAAACTGTTTCGCGTCCCGCCCCAGCCACCCTAATCGTGGGTACCCCCGAGGAGCAGGACCAGACTGAATTCAACTCTGGTAGCGGCTGCGGATGCGCCGGATACCCCCAAGGGTTGAAGTTACCATCATCCATGTGGCCGTTGTACATAAAAACAGGAATAGTCGGCTTATTGCCGGTCTTCTGGTTGTTCAGCATCACCTTGACGCTGCCTTCGGCGGCCCATATGTTTGGAGCAGCACCAGCCCAGTTCTGGGCGGGACATGACTCATCTTGACCCATGGCCGCTGCGGTTAGCGCGAGAATAACGCTTATGATCGCCAAAACCTGTGAAGCGAACTTCCCATTCCTTTCCATGTCTCCCTCCTAGCACTCAGCGCGTGATTGTTGAGATCGCGTTACGAGTACCTAAGAGTGCCAGTGTAAAATCTCCTTTTCTTAGCGTCAAGCAGATTTTTCTAGAGGCTGTTATGAACTTTATACCTGCGGGTAATTTTCATATTGCAGCGGGCGAGCATTCGCGCAGTATGGAGGGATGGAGAAGCGATATTCGACGCAGTATCCGAGCGATGTAAGCGACGAGGA
>JAJZIJ010000008.1:1769-75073 GCA_021810625.1 Acidobacteriota bacterium | reverse complement strand
TATGGTGGCGATAAGTGAAATTTATTTCAAATATCTGGGTTGGGGAAGTAGGCTGAAGGGGAAGGTCTGCGTTCAGGAAGGTATGCTGGAAGCAGAGTGCTGCAAAGATTGGAACCGCGATTCACCCCAGGATGTACCCCGCGATCACGTATCAAGAACTTAATTCAATTTTTTTCAAAGGAGATCCATGTCGAACGAACTGCGTAATTTTCTCACGCTCCCCTACGAGGAGTTGGAAGAGCTGAATCTGCAGGCCAAGGAACAGCGCAAAAATCGCGTGGCCGCCCACAAAATCCAGGAGCAGCGGTTGAAGTATCTCACCGAGGAGACGCGCATCAAGGCCGTCACCGTTCTGTTCAGCGATCTGGAAGGTCGGCTGCACATGCTGGACTACGACAAGAAATTCCTGGTCAAAAGCTGGGACAACCTCACCTTCGATGGCTCGTCGATTCGCGGATTCACCGCGCAGCGCGAGAGCGATCTGCGCCTGGGCATTGACTGGAGCGCATTCTACTGGGTGCCGTCGGATGTCTTTGGCAGCGGCAAGGTGCTGGTCTTTGGCGAGGTGATCGACAAGAATGGCACGCCCTACAGCGCCGACATTCGCGGCGTGTTGAAGCAGTTTGCGGAGAAGCTCCACAAGACGGAGGGCTACACGCTCAACGCGGCCAATGAGATTGAAGGCTTTCTCTTCGAGGGCGTCGATGCGGAGCGGCACTATCAGGAGACGGGTCGGTTTGAGTATGTCAACACCGGCGGCTATTATCACTCGCTGCCCGGCGATCCGCTGCGCGCCTTCATCGACACCACGGCGGAGGTGCAGCGCGCGATGGGCTTTGAGAATGAGAAGGATCACCCGGAGGTCGCGCCGTCGCAGTTCGAGATCAACTACGGCTATGGGGAAGTGGTGGCGGCTGCCGATCAGATTCAGTTGTACAAGCTGATCTGCCGCCAGGTGGCGACCAACATGGGGATGACGGCGTCGTTTCTGCCCAAGCCCGTGGTGGGCGTGAACGGCAGCGGCATGCACACGAATGTTTCGATCAGCAAGAATGGCAAGAATCTTTTCTGGGATGCCAAGGGCGAGGAGAAGATCAGCACGCTGGCATGGAGTTTCGTGGATAAGATTCTGACGCATGGCAATGACATTTGCCTGCTGCTGAACGCCAGCGTGAATGCGTATCGGCGATTGGATCCGCACTTTGAAGCGCCGAATCAGATCAAGGCCTCGGCGGTGGATCGCGGCTCGATGATTCGCATTCCGATTGGCAATGAGAAGAGCGCGCGCGTGGAAGTGCGTTCGGTTGGGCCGGATGCAAATCCATATATGGTGCTGTACTCGATCTTCAAATCGGGGCTGCACGGGGAGTTGTCGAAGGTGAAAAATCTGCGGCAGGCGGAGCGGTATCTGCCGGACAACATCTACACGGCGCTGGCGGATTTCCGTAGCTCAAGCTGGAACACCAAGCTGCTGGGCGCGGATGTGAAGGCCCGCTACGCGGATCTGAAACAGGCCTCGGCGGATCGCTGCGCGCGCCTGCTGGGGACGTTTGTCAAATCCCCGGAGATTCAGTTCCACCACGATATCTACAACCAGTTCCTCTGGAATCAGTTCTAGGGGGGAATTGTACGGGAGTTGAGGAAGCCTCTGAGGCAGCTTTATGGCTGTCTCAGAGGTTCCTAGGATCATTCGGCGGGCGGAAAAATTGTCGAGCCGTGTTCCGTCGTCTGGATGAAGAGTGGTACCGCAAGGGTGCTGTTCTATCCGTTTTTCATAGAACTTCCAGGACGTCCGTATCTATGCGGAATCCAACCTGTTGCATCGCCCAGGTAATCTCCGGATTTTGCATAAAATACTTCCAGACAAATCCACTGCGCAAATTTTCCGCCATTAGAATGCCAATGCCGAGATCAATGCCCAGCAAGTCGGGCGCGAACCATCCTGCCTGGGGCTGGAAGGCATCCACGAAGCCGTAGCGCGTCCATGCTTTTTCTCCATAATGCTGCCGGATGGAGAGCAGGACGTGCGAACACTCTGCGGGAAGAAATGGCAGGGATCCGGCAGTGGCGCAGGGCGCGACGGTGCCATCAATGTTGCCGAACTCCGGCGGCCCACCCCATACGGCATAGCCTCTGCGCGCATCGCAGGCCGTGATTCCCCATAGATTTTGATTGATCCAGGGAAAATTTTTCCCCAATGTAAGGCAGAAGAGTTGATGCGCGCGCGTGGCCGCGATGGAATTGATGAAATAGTTGGCGTGGAGATCGCGCATGTTGCGATAGTCGCACCAGGCATGGGCATACTGATGAATAAAGAGTGGCGCGATGCCGCTGATATATTCAATGCCTCCGAATTCGATGATGGGCCGTTCGATGGCATCCCAGGTTGCTGCGGGAATCGGATGCGTGGGAGAGCCAATGGCCATCAGGTACATGGTCATTAATTCGGCGTAGGTATCCCAGCGATAATGAATAAATCCATTTTCCGGTGTCCAGCCCATTGAGAGCGTGGTTCCGTCGTTCAGCATCCATTGCCAGTCAATGCGATTGTAAAAAGTGTTGGCCAGCGCTACGATGCGCGCGTTTCCAGAGAAGTATTGCTTGCAATGCAGCACTCCGCAGAGCAGCAGCGAGGTGTCAATGGAGGAAAGTTCTGAGTTGAAGAGGCGCTGGCCGCTCTCGATATCCACCCAGTGATAGAGGAATCCATGCACATGCGGACACTCTTCCAATAGAAAGGCGAGTGTTCGTTCCACGCGCTCCTCGCAGAGCGCCGGGGCCAGGTAGTGACGATCAGCGGCGATGCAGAGCGCGCTCAGTCCAAAACCTGTTGCGGCGATGCTGCCTTGGCGACTCGCCGTTATGCCGACGGCGGGAGCATGGTCGCGAACCAATCCGGTTCGCGAATGGGATTGCTCGTAAAAATACGCCGCTCCGCGTCCTTCCATATCATCCAGCAGCGTGTCCGCGACCTTGGAGATTTGCGTTAGCGGGCGATTGATGAAGATGCCTGGAGGGTGAGGATATTTCTTTGCTGTCTCTGTTTCCGTCTTTGGCAGCTTGGCCGCTGGCGGTTCTGCAGGATGCAATTGTTTTTGCGCGAAGGCCTCGATGGGAGACCCAAGGGCGAGCGCTCCAGCGGAAGCGCCTACCGTGCGAAGAAGTTCTCTGCGGGTGACACTCGTTCGTCCCAATGCGAACCTTTCTTTCTTCTTTCGTTTGACATGTATGCGGCGAAGCGGAACCGCTCTTCCAGCCGCACTTAATTAGTTAGACACGAAAAGATGGAAAAAGGACAAGAAAAAAATTTCTATTTTTCCATGATGCTATGTGGAAGAAGAGAACCGCGCGCAAACGGCATAGAAAAATAGAACAGCCCGCATGGATTCTTGTGGAGGACATACGGGCTGTCGTGGATGGAATCGCTTTAGTATTGCAGCAGTTTGTGCAGCGCGGCGCAGGTTTTCTCCACATTGGGCATGTAGAACTGCTCCATCGGTTCGGCTGCCGGGATGGCCGGAACATCAGGAGCCGCGACGCGCAGAATGGGAGCATCCAGGCAATCGAAGGCATCTTCCGCGACAATGGCGGAGATCTCCGAGCCGATGCCCAGCGTGCGATGATCCTCCTGCAGAATGCACAGGCGGCTGGTCTTGGCGACCGAATCCAGAATGGTGTCGCGGTCGAGCGGGTTCAGCACGCGCAGGTCGATGACCTCAATGGTCGCGCCCGTCTCCTGCTCCACCTTTTCTGCGGACTGCAAGGCCACCTGCAACATGTACCCGTAGGTCACGAGCGTGGCATCCTTGCCCTCGCGGCGCACGGCGGCATGGAAGAGATCGGCGATGAAATCATCCCCATCGGGCAGGTCTTCCTTGATGGTGCGATAGAGCCGCTTGTGTTCAAAATAAAGAACCGGATCGTCCTGACGGATGCTGGCCTTCAACATGCCTTTGGCATCGGCTACTGTGGCGGGCGCAACGACGATCAACCCCGGCTCGTGCGCGAACCAAGTGGTGTTGGTCTGGCTGTGATACAGGCCGCCACCTGTGCCGCCGCCGTAGCAGACGCGCACCGTCAACGGGCAGGTTTGCGTGCCAGCGGAGCGATAGCGCAGCTTGGCCGCCTGCTGTGTGATGGCATCCATCGCCGGCGTGATGAAATCGACAAACTGAATTTCGGCGACCGGGCGCATACCGATCATTGCCGCGCCAATGGAAGAGCTGACAATAATCCCCTCCGCCAGAGGCGAGTCGATTACGCGCTGTGGGCCGAACTCCTCGATGAGTCCCTGGGTGGCTTTGAACGCGCCGCCATCGATTCCGATGTCTTCTCCAATGAGATAGACCCGCTCATCGCGCCGCATCTCTTCTGCGAGACCTGTTCTGATTGCTTCAATATAGCTAACGGGCATAAATCCTGACTTTGCTGTGAGAATTTTATTTCTGGTACTTAGGCGCGCGTGTCTTGCGATCCAGCTCGCGTCCGCGAATGTCGAAGGAATAGACGTGATCCAGGCATTCAATCGGCTCGACCTGCGGCGATTTTTCTGCAAAGTCTACCGCTTCGTCCAGCTCTTTGCCGAAGGACTCAATCATCTGCTGCTTCCATGCCGGAGTGAAAAGATTGCGCTGCGTCAGATAGCGTTCCATCGCGGCGATGGGGTCTTTGGTCTTCCAGGCTTCCACTTCTTCGGGCGCGCGATACTTGGCCGGATCAATGCTGGAATGGCCATACCAGCGATAGGTCTTGGCCTCAATCAGCGTAGGGCCGCCGCCGCTGCGGGCGCGCTGGATGGCCTCGTGGGCCACGCGATACATGGCGACGACATCGTTGCCATCGACCGTAATGCCGGGGAATCCATAGGCCTGCGCCTTCAGGCTGATATCTTCCACCTTGGTTTGCAAGCGAATGGGGACGGACTCGGCCCAGAGATTATTCTGGCAGACAAAGATGATGGGCAGGTCATGCACGGCGGAAAAATTCAGCGCCTCATGCCAGAAGCCCAACGACGTGGAGCCATCGCCGGAGAAGGCGACAACAATGTTGTCATTCTTGAGCATCTTGTTGGCCAGCGCGATGCCGGTACCAATGTTGAGCTGCGCGGCAATGGTGGAGGATGGAGTGATGATGTTCAACGGAGCGTAGCCGCAATGGGCGGGCGCACAACGTCCTTTGTCGGGACTGGTGACGCGGCCATACAATTGGCTGAACATTGCATCCAGCGGCACGCCTTTGACGAAGTTGGTAATGAAGTCGCGGTGGGAGGGGGCTACGGCATCTTCGGGGCGAAGGTCGATGGCCGCGCCCACGACGGCGGCCTCCTGGCCCACGGCGGCGTAGTAATTGCCTTTGAAGCGAGCCATCTTCTTGAGTCCGAGCGCCTTCTCTTCCATCAGCCTGCACTTCAGCATGGTGGCGTAAAGCTGCTTCAGTTTGTCGTCGCTGATTAGGGAGCCGCCGTTCTTGGAACTGGTGGTCGCAACCGCAGCAGACTCCTTCACTTTTGTAGCCATTTTTGAATCATCCTCGCAACGTAATTGTATCGCAAACGAACGCCATTTCCAGAGCTTGCCAAGGGCCGGTCGTAAACCCAGCCGCGATTTCAACAGTTCCGTGCAAAACCCTGTGAAAATTTGGCCAGGAATGTAGCGAACCCCAGCAATGAAAGCCATTTTCTGCACTCTGCACAAAAAAGAATGCTATCCGTTTTTGACGATCTTCAGGTGGAGTATTCTGCGTTGACGCGAACATACTCTGCCGTCAGGTCGCTGGTTAAAAAATTGCAGGAGGCGCTGCCCATGCCGAGCGTAACCCGAACCTGAAAATTTCGCTCCAGCATCGCGGCATGAACCTGATTGGCGTCCATGCCGGGAGCGCGTCCACCGTTAAGGCAAACCAGATGTCCTCCAATGCGAATGGAGATGCGTGATGGCTCAATAGCCACGCTGGAGTAGCCAATCGCGGCCAGAATGCGTCCCCAGTTGGGATCGCAGCCCGCCCAGGCGGTCTTGACCAGCGGAGAATGTGCGATGCTGCGGGCCACGCGCAGCGCATCAGCGCGGCTGGCGGCTTCTTCAATTCGCAATTCAACGACGTGGCCTACGCCTTCGCCGTCGTCGATGATCTGTCGGGCAAGGGAAGCGCAGACCTGTTGCAGCGCCGCTGCAAATGCCTGCATGTCGCTTGCGTTGGCGGGCGTGAGCGCAACGCCGCTCACTCCGCTGGCCAGCAGCAGAACCGTGTCATTGGTGGAGGTGTCGCCGTCAATGGAGATGCAGTTGAAGGTGTCTTCCACCGCGCCGTGCAGCAGGGAAGGCAGGTCGGCGGTGGGAATCCGCGCATCGGTAAAGAGATAGACCAGCATGGTGGCGTGCGGCATCAGTTGCGGATAGATCATGCCCGCGCCCTTGGCCACGCCGAAGAGACGGACGGGCGCGCCATTGACCATCAACCGCGCAAATGCGATTTTGGCGCGCGTGTCGGTGGTTAGAATTGCCTCTGCAAATTGCTGGAGATGGGCGGCGGTCGAGCCGAGCCTGGACGCGATCTCCGGCATCGCGGAGATCAATTTTTCCGCAGGCAACGGCACGCCGATGATGCCCGTCGAAGAGGGAAAAACCTCTTGCAGCGCGCAGGAGAATTGTTCCGCAGCCGCCTTGCAGACACTTGTGCAGGCGGCGATGCCTTCGGCCCCTGTCGCGCAGTTGGCGTTGCCCGCATTGACGATGACCACGCGGACGGAGCCGGAGGTCGTCTGTAGATGCTCACGCCCAACCACAACCGGAGCGGCCACTACGCGGTTGCTGGTGAACATGGCGACGGCGGTTGCAGGTTGGTCGGCGAGGGCGCAGGCCATGTCCGGCCTGCCGCTGGGCTTGATGCCCACGCGCGTGGCGGCGAAGCGAAAGCCCATAGGAATGGCATCTTCCGGGATGGAAAATTCCGAGGCGGAATTTTGCGCGGCGGATTTTTGAGGAGCAGCGGTCATGGTCACTCGAATGGGTAAAATTTTGTTGGTTACGGTTGCAGGATATTCAGCAGGCTTTCTTCCATCTGCGTCGGGCCGAGAACGGCAACACGGGGCAGCGGGCCACGCGCCATCGCAATCTCATCGCAGGCGTGCAGGCGAGGACATTTTGTGCAGTCCTTGTACACCTTGTCGGGCAATGCGGTGCGCTCGGCCTGGCGAAATCCGTAGCGAAAGAAGAAATCTGGAATGCGCGTAAACAGGCAGACGCAGGCTACGCTGTGAGCTTCGGCCTCTTCAAGCAGCGCTTTCAGCAGCTTGCCGCCCGCGCCTTTACCCTTGGCCGCTGGTGTCACGACGATGGAACGCACCTCCGCCAGATGCGGGCCGTAGAGATGCAGCGCTCCGCAGCCAAGAAAAATTCCCGCATCCGATTCCGCAACCGTAAAGTCGCGGATGTTCTCGCATACCTCAGGGAAACTACGGCGCAGAAGCGTGCCATCGCCGGAGAGACTGTTGATGAGTTCGTGAACGTTGGCCGCATCGGGCAGCTTGGCCTTACGCACCCGCATGGTGTGCCTCCTGCATTGGTTCGCGCGAGGTGGCCCCAAACGCATTCATCCATGTCCGCACGCGAGCCTCCGCGTCGATCAACGCCGCAGCCACGCGATGCCGCGCCGTGCCGCCGGAAACATCGTGACAATCCAAGGTCGCCTCCGGTGTAATGGCATCAAAAAAATCCGGGGCAAAGGCCCGACTGAAGCGCACCAATTCTTCCAGCATCAGCGCATCCAGTTCGCATTTCCGATCCAGGGCGTAGCGCACGACATTGCCGATAATCTCATGCGCCGTGCGGAAGGGAATGCCCTTGCGCACCAGATACGTGGCCGCAGCCATCGCATTCAGATACCCGGTTTCGCTGGCCGCGATCATGCGATCTTTGCAGAAGCGCAACTGCGGCGTGAATTTGGTCAGCAGATGGAGCAGCATTCGCATCCGTTCCGTTGCGTCGAAGAGCGGCTCCTGCAATTCCTGAAGGTCTTTATTGTAGGCCAGCGGCAGCCCTTTGATCTGCATCTCCACGGCATGGCCAGCAGCCAAAATGCGTCCTGTTTTTCCGCGCACCAGTTCGGTGAAGTCTGGATTTTTTTTCTGCGGCATCGCGCTTGATCCCGTGGAAAAGGACTCTGGCAGTTCGACCAGGCCAAACTCCTGCGTGGCAAAGAGCGTGATCTCCTCGGCAAAGCGGCTGGCGTGTAACGCGATCAGAGAGAGCGCGTGCAGAAACTCCAGTACAAAGTCGCGGTCGCTGGTGGCATCCATGCTGTTGGCCGTGGGGCCGTCAAAACCAAGCGCGGTGGCCATCTGCGCGCGATCCAGCGCGAGGGTCGCTCCGGCAACGGCACCCGAACCCAGCGGGCACAGGTTGAGCCGCTTGCGGCAATCTTGCAGGCGCGCGGCATCGCGCAGCAACATTTCCACGTAGGCCAGCAGCCAGTGCGCCACCAGAACAGGTTCGGCGCGCTGGAGATGCGTGTAGGCGGGCATCACCGCATCGCCAGCCAGCTTCGCCTGTTGCAGCAGCGCGTTGGCCCATGCGGCGAGATTGGCAATCAATGCCTCGGCGGATTGGCGTACATAGAGCCGCAGGTCGGTCGCGATTTGCTCATTGCGGCTGCGCCCTGTGTGCAGCTTGAGCGCCACATCGCCAATGCGGGCGACCAGCGCCAGTTCGACGAAATGATGAACGTCTTCAGCTTTCTCGCTCAGTTGTGGGTCGAGGCGCTGGATGGGATTTTCGTTCTGTTGAGCATCGGCGATACTACTCCCGTTTTGACGGGGGAGTAATGCTGCGATCTCGTCCAATCCGCGCAGGAGAGCATCGTGCTCAGACGTGGTGAGCACCTCAGCCGCATACAAAGCGCCCGCGTGCGCCTTGCTGGCGGCGACCTCCTGCGGGAGCAGTCGCCAATCAAAAGGAAACGACCGCTGCCACTGCTCGAAGAGTGGATCGAGCGGTTCGCGGAAGCGGCCTGACCACATCTTCACCGGACACTCTCCTGTTTGTGGCCCAGCTTCGGGTTTAGCAGCCGGGCGCGTGTGCGCGCAGGCAGGCCCAGGATGCGGATGAATCCCTCCGCGTCCTTTTGGTCATAGCTGGCGCCCATCGTAAAGGAGGACAGTTCCTCGGAGTACAGCGCAAACTCGCTCTTGCGGCTGGCGATATTTACGTTGCCCTTGTAGAGCGTCAGCGCAACCGAGCCAGTCACGTTCTGCTGCGTGACCTCGACAAATCCATCGAGCGCCTCGCGCAGCGGCGTGAACCACAGGCCAAAGTAGACGATCTCCGCATATTTGAGCGCGATCTGCTGCTTGTAGTGCTTCACCTCGCGCTCCAGCGTCAGCGCTTCGAGTTCGCGCAGCGCGGTCAGAACCAGCGTGCCGCCGGGCGTCTCGTAAATGCCGCGACTCTTCATGCCGACAAAGCGGTTCTCCACAATGTCGATGCGGCCAATGGCGTTGCGCGCGCCGATCTCATTCAGCAGTTCGAGCAACTGCACCGGGTCCATGCGCTGGCCGTTGAGGGAAATCGGCGTGCCCTGCTCAAAGCCAATCTCGACGGTCTCTTCCTTGTCGGGCGCTTCCTGCGGCGATTTTGTCCAGACCCAGGTGCTTTCCAGCGGCGCGTTGCCTGCATCTTCCAACTCTCCGCCTTCGTGGCTGATGTGCCACAGGTTGCGGTCACGGGAGTGAATCTTTGCGCGGCTTGCGGCTACGGGAATGTTGTGCGCCGCAGCGTAGTCCAGGCAATCCTCGCGGGAGTGCAAATCCCACTCGCGCCAGGGGGCGATTACTTGCAGCTCCGGCGCAAGCGCCTGATAAGCGTGCTCGAAGCGCACCTGATCGTTGCCCTTGCCGGTGCAGCCGTGGGCGACGGCCTCCGCGCCTTCTTCGAGGGCGACTTCCACCTGGTGCTTCGCAATGACCGGGCGCGCCATCGAGGTGCCGAGCAGATATTTGTCCTCATAGACCGCGCCAGCGCGGACAGTGGGGAAGACGTACTCGCGTAGAAACTCGTCGCGCAGGTCGCGCACCACGGCCTTCTTCGCGCCCGTCGCGTAGGCTTTGGCGACCACGGCGTCCAGGTCTTCGCCCTGGCCTACGTCAGCAATCATGGCAATCACGTCCATGCCGTAGTTTTCGTTGATCCAGGGAATGATGATGGAGGTATCCAGACCGCCGGAGTATGCCAGTACAACTTTTTTCTTCGCCATAAAACTCACAGAACCTTTCTGGTTTTCGCTTGCTTTGGATTTCTCTATAGCATCTTTGTGTGTGCTGATCTTAAAAGTAAGGGAGTCATTCTGAGTCCTTCGACTGCGCTCAGGATGAACTCCGCGAAGAATCCAGACGGTATTGGCGCTGTATTCTTATTTCGTATTCTCTGGATTCTTCACTCTGTCCGCTACGGCGGACTCCGTTCAGAATGACCCTTTCTATATCTACCGGATATATATCAACCACTCTGCTTTTATTTTCTCAAATGCTGCGTCTTCCATCCGTTCAGGAAAAGGATGAAAGACGGGAGCGCTGGCGCGGATTTCCTTTTGCGTCGGCAGGGGTGTAGCTTTCGTGAACCTTGCCAGAGCCAGTTTCCGGCGTTCCGCCCAGCAGGAGTAACAGGATCGCCTTCTGCGCGTGCATCCGATTTTCCGCCTGGTCGAAGACCACCGACTGCGGCCCATCCAGCACCTCTGCCGTGACTTCATCCTCGCGGTGCGCCGGAAGGCAGTGCATGAAGACAGCGCTCGGCGCGGCCAGGGCCATCATCTGCCGATTCACCTGATACGGGCGGCAGACCTGATTGCGCTGCTCGGTTTCATGCTCCCGTCCCATGCTGGTCCAGACATCGGTGTAAATGGCATCCGCTCCCGCAGCGGCCTGCTGTGGATCGCGCATCCACTCCACGGTGCCGCCCGTGGTTGCAGCGATGGCTTGCGCGGCGGTCAGATACTCCGGCGCGGGCTTGTACTGCGGGGGCGTGGCCAGTACGCAGTGCATTCCGAGTTGCGCCGCCGCCAGCATCAGCGAATGCGCCACATTGTTGCCATCGCCCAGATAGGCCAGCCGCAATCCGCGCAGGTTGCCAAAGCGCTCTTGCAGCGTGAGCATATCGGCCAGTGTCTGGCAAGGGTGCTCAATGTCGCTGAGCGCATTGATGACAGGAATCCGGGCGAACTGCGCCATTCCGGTGATGGTTTCATGCGCGTAGGTACGCAGCACAATCGCGTCCATCCAGCGCTCCAGATTTCGCGCCACGTCGGAGAGCGACTCGCGCTGGCCGAGTCGGGAGCTGGTTTGATCGACAAAAATCGCCGAGCCGCCCAGCGTGTTGATGCCCGTCTCAAAGGTGAGCCGCGTGCGCAGCGACTCCTTCTCAAAAAACATCACCAACTGCTTGGACTCCAGCGCATGACGATACTTCTGCGGCTGCGCTTTGATCTGCTGCGCCGTGTCCAGAATGCACTGAACCTCTTCCGGGGTTAGATCGCGCATGGAGCAGAGATCGCGGCCCAGCAGACCGGCGGCCACATCGCTGCCGGACTCTCCATCGCTGGCAGTCTGGGTTGAAACCGGGTTTGGGGCGGGCAAAGGTCTCTGCCGCAGTACATAAGCCTTACTGGTCATGGCGCGTGGCTCCAATGACGACGGCAGCCGTCGTGAGAATGGCGTCGAGTGCCTCGACAACCTGATGGATGTGTTGCCGCTCAATGACGTAGGGCGGCAGAAAACGCAGCACGGTTTCGCTGGTGCGGTTGATGAGGATACGCCGCTCCAGCATTTGCGCGGCAATGGCTTTTGCAAGCTCTTCGGATTCAATCTCGATGCCGACCATCAACCCCATGCCGCGTACTGCGGTGATGCTGGGATGCCTGGCGGCCAGAGATTTCAGTTGCGTTTGGAAGTAGGCGCCTGTCTCGCGGACATGCGCGAGCAAATTGCTCTGACGCATCGTGTCGATGACGGCAATTGCCACAGCGCAGGCCAGAGGCCCGCCGCCGAAGGTGGTGCCGTGCATGCCGGGAGTGAAGGCGCGCGCAGCCTCATCGGTGCAGAGCATGGCTCCGATAGGCAGGCCGCCGCCGAGTGGCTTGGCCAGCGTGGTGACATCGGGCAGAATGCCGTAGTGCTGATAGGCGCACCACTGTCCGGTGCGTCCCATGCCGCATTGAATCTCATCGGCCAGCAGCAGCGCGCCCGTTTGCTGGGTCAGAGCGTGAGCCGTGGCGAAAAATTCCTGTGAGACGGCATGAATACCGCCTTCGCCCTGTACCGCCTCGATGCCGATGGCGCAAAATTCGTCGGAGAATTTTGCCTTGAGGTCGGCGACATCGTTGAAGCGGACAAACTCCACGCCGGGAATCAGCGGCGCAAACGGCTCGCGGTACTTTGCCTTGTGCGTGGTGGAGACCGATCCCATTGTCCGGCCATGAAAGCTGTGTTCCAACACAAGAAATTTTGTGCCGACTTTTTTCCCTTCGGCGCGGAGCAGCGCGGCATGGGCGCGGGCCAGCTTCATCGCCGCCTCCCAGGCCTCCGTGCCGCTGTTGCAGAAGAAGGCGCGATCCAGGCCGGTCATTTCTGTCAGGCGCATCGCCAGTTCCGCCTGGCCTTCGTGGTAGAAAAGGTTGCAGGTATGCAGCAACGCGCGACTTTGCGTGGCAATGGCCGCTTCCACTTTCGGATGGCCGTAGCCGAGCGCGCTGACGCCAATCCCGCTCAAAAAGTCGAGATAGGCGTTGCCGCTTTCATCGTACAGATGCACGCCCTCGCCCCGAACAAAAAGAATGGGGGTGCGGTCGTAGGTTTGCAGCAGCAGCTTGGCTTCGGCTGCGCGAATGTTGTCGAGCTTCATGCGACCATCACCTCCGTGCCTTCGGTATTTCGGGACGAGCAAAGATCGGGCAGAATCTTTGCCGCATCTGCCGGTAGAATGCGCACGCGCTGCACGCCGTGCAGTAATGCTTCACGACAGGCTCCCAGCTTGGGTAACATGCCGCCGCTGATGATGGCGCTGCTGGTCAGCTCTGGAATTTGCTTCAAGCTCAACCAGCGCATGATTTCGCCGTCGGCTCCGCGCACGCCGGGCACGTCGGTCAAAAAGACCAGCGTTTCGGCGCGGCAGGCCACGGCGCAGGCGGCAGCCATTTCGTCGGCGTTGATGTTGTAATACTCGCCGTCAAAGCCCAGCGCGATGCTGGAGATGACAGGTACGCCGCCCATCTGCCAGACGGCGTGCAGCCAGCGGGGATCGGAGGCGGCAATCTCGCCGACAAAGCCAAGATCGGGCGCGGTGCGCTTTTTGCGCGCGCGAAAGACCATGCCATCGCCACCGGAGAGGCCAACGGCCATTTGCCCGCGAGCGCTAATGGCGGCCACAAGCTGCTTATTGACGCTGCCAGCCAGCACCATCAGCGCGGCATCGCGTGTCTCCGCGTCGGTGATGCGTAGGCCAGAGATGAACTCGCTTTTCTTGCCCATTTGCGCCAGTGTGCGCGTTAATGCCGCGCCGCCGCCATGTACCACGGCCACCTGATTGCCATCGCGAGCCATATCCGCAATCGCCTGCGCGCACGCCAGCAGCGTGGCGGCATCTTCAATGGCGCGTCCGCCAATTTTGACGACGTATCTCATAGCAGTCCCTCTTGCTCTGGCCAGCCGAAAAGCAAATTCATGTTCTGTACCGCCTGGCCTGCGGCGCCCTTGAGCAAATTGTCCAAGCAGGCGACGACGATGAGTCGCCGTCCATCCCCCGCCAGCGCGAAGCCGATATCGCAATAATTCGTGCGAACCACATGTTGAATCTGCGGCAGCCGCTCGCCGTGAAAGCGCACCAGCGGCGAATCTTTGTAAAAGCTGCGATAGCATTCCGCAATGGCCGAAGCCTGCATGGGTTCGCGCAGCGTGACGTAAATCGTCGCCAGAATGCCGCGCGGAATCGGCAGCAAGTGTGGCGTAAAGGTCATCTGCTGCGGTGCCAGATGCAACTGCTCCAGAATCTCTCCTGTGTGCCGATGGCCAAAGATGGAGTAGGCGGAGAGATTATCTGCCGCATACATAAAGTGCGTCTTGGCCGTGGGAGCTTTGCCCGCTCCAGAGACACCGGATTTCGCGTCGCAGATGATGCCACGGTTGAGATCGGCCCAGCCGGAGCGCACCAGTGGGGCCAGCCCCAAAATGGCGGCGGTCGAATAGCAGCCGGGATTGGCGACAATCTTCGCGTCTTTGATGGCGGCGCGATGCAACTCTGGCATTCCGTAGACGGCCTGCTGCTGTGTCGTGGCCGCGATGGTCGCGTCGGCATCTTCAAATTTATAAACGGCGCGATTTTCTGGATGCTGCAAGCGCCATGCGCCACTCAGGTCGATGACACGCGCGCCGTGGGTCAGCAGATCGGGCACCCAAGCGCGAGATTGCTCGTGCGGCGTGGCCAGAAATACAACGTCAATCTCCCGCTCCCGCAGCGCGGCCCAGCGAAAGGCTTCCACGCGCAGGCTGGCGGAGCCGTTGTTATCGGCCAGTTGCGGATGCAGATCGGTGAGCGCGATGCTCTCTCCGCTGGCGTTCTCCCGGCCAAAAAATATCGGAGCGCGTCCCTGCAAGCGGGGATGATGCAGCAACAGCCGCGCCAACTCCGCGCCCGCGTAGCCGCTGACGCCCAACACGGCGGTTTGCATCGTTCTGGATTTGGTTGTGGTCATGCTTCGAGCAACTCTCCCAGTCGCTGGCGCAGTTGGCTGGCCTGCTTCTGATCCTGGCAAATAATTAAAACGGTGTCGTCCCCGGCAATCGTGCCTAAAACCTCCGGCAGCCGCTCCCGGTCGAGCGCCGCCGCTACGGGCTGCGCGCTTCCCGTGGTGGTGCGCAGCACCAGTTGATTGATCGCCTGACGAACCTCCAATCCAAAGCTGGAGAACATGGAATCCACAGAGGGCAACTCCGCGTTTTCCGACTCGCCATTGGGAAAGCTGTATCCGTTCGGCCCCTTGTACAGACGCAGCTCGTGGATGTCGCGGGACAGCGTGGCCTGCGTAACATCAAAGCTGCGGCGCAATAGATTGCGGCGCAGTTCATCCTGGTTGAAGACCGGAGTCTCGGTCAGGATGGCGCGAATCGCGTTGTGACGGTTGGCTTTCATTTGGGCGTGGCCTGTGCGTCTCATTTCTGCTGATTGCGTAAGGGAACGATGGAGTGGCGCGGCAAAAAATGCCAACGCATAAACATACATTCCAATGTATAAATATACATGCCCCTTGTCAAGTATTTATTTTGTCGGGTTGGGGCTGGCGATCCATGCCGGGTTGGACGTAATCTTGCTTGGGATCAAAATAAAGCGGGACGAAGCAAAATCATGCTGGAATTGACAACCTTGAACGATGTTTTTTTCCGCGCCAGCAGTCGGGGCGAGGCCACGGCCATGCTTTGGCGCGATGGCGCAGGCATCTGGCAACGTATTTCCTCGCGGCAGTTGTACCAGCGGGTGCGCGCCCTGGCTTCGGCGATGGCCGCGTGGGGCATTGGCAAAGGCGACCGCGTGGCCATTCTTGCAGAGAATCGCTGGGAGTGGGCTGTTACGGATTTTGCCGTGCTCGCGCTGGGTGCCGTTGATGTGCCGTTGTACGCAACCCTGCCCGCGGATCAGATTGCCACCATGCTGGCCGACTCTGGAGCAAAGATGGTGGTGGTGTCGAGCGCGCAGCAATATGAGAAGGTTGCAGCCGCGCGTTCCCGCACCGTGGTGGAAAAAATTCTGATGATGGATCGTGAACCCAGGTTGCCGCTGGCGACATGGTTTGGCGAGTGGATGCCCGGCGTATCCGCAGCGGAGACAGGCCCGCGACTGGAGCGCGATCCAGAGTTTGATCGCCGCGTTGCCGCCGTGCAGCCGGGGGATTTGGCGACCATCATTTACACCTCCGGCACCACAGGAGAAAGCAAGGGCGTCATGCTGACGCATGGCAACATTGCAACCAATCTGAACCATTCCACCACGCTTTTTGGATGGGGCCAGGAGGATTCCTGCCTCTCGTTTCTGCCGTTGTCGCACATTACGGCCCGGCATTTGGATTACGCATTATTTTCTTATGGAGCAACGCTGGCCTACTGCCCGCAGTTTGATCTGCTGCCGATAGCCATGCGCGAAGTGCGTCCGACGATTTTTGTCGGCGTGCCGCGCGTCTACGAAAAAATTCGACAGGAGGTTCTCCGCCGCGCCGGGGAATCACGCCTGCGCGAATGCCTGCTCCACTGGGCGCTGCGGCGGGGCGAGAATCATCGCGCGGAAATTATGCAGGGCAAGATTCCATCCAGTCTCGCGTGGAAGCTGGCCAATCGGCTGGCCTTCGAGAAAATTCGCGCAGGCTTTGGAGGTCGCGTGGCGCATTTTATCTCCGGCGGCGCTCCGCTCGGTCTGGACACGGCCAATTGGTTTCTCCAGATCGGCACTCGTATTTTTGAGGGCTATGGACTCACGGAGACTTCGCCAGTGATTGCGTTGAACAACCAGCAGGCTTATCGGGTTGGTTCGGTGGGCAAGGTGTTGCCAAATCTGAAAGTGAAACTGGCCGGGGACGGCGAACTGCTGGTGCGCGGGCCATCGGTTTTTTCCGGTTATTGGCACAAGCCGGAGCAGACGGCAGCGGCTTTTACCTCGGATGGCTGGTTTCAAACCGGCGATATCGCGCAGATGGATGCCGACGGGTTTCTGTTCATCACCGACAGAAAAAAGGAGCTGCTCAAAACCTCTGGCGGCAAGATGATTGCTCCGCAGCCCATCGAAAATCAATTAAAGGCCAATGTTCTGGTGGGCAATGCCTGCGTGGTGGGCGACAGACATAAATTTGCCGCCGTGCTGCTGTCGCCGAATTTTATTGCGCTGGAAGCCTGGGTGAAGGCCAAGGGAATTCCGATGCAGACCTCGGCGCAGAACGTGATGCAGATTCGCAAAGCGTGGATTGAGCATCCGCAAGTGGTGGCCGCGTATCAGGAGATTGTCGATCAGGTGAATGCAACGCTGCCCAGCTATGAGACCTTGAAGCGTCTGCGTCTGGTGGCCGAGGAGTGGACGCTGGAGACCGGAGAATTGACTCCCAGCATGAAGCTGAAGCGCCGCGTCATTCTGGAACGCTACGCGCCGCAGATTGCCTGGATGTACGCCGACGAAGCCACGGCCCACCGCTAGCCGGGAGCGGACTGCGGCGCTGCTACATCATTTCTGGAACTTCGATGCCGAGCCAGGAGAGCGAACGCTTCAATTCCCGCAGCGCCACGGCAGCCGTGGCCAGCAGCAGGGTCTTCCGGGCCGGATCCGCCTCGGTGAGGATGTGATGGCGGTGGTAAAAATTATTGAACTGCTGGGCGAGCTGAAAAACATACTTGGCAAGGAAGGCTGGCTCCGTAGTGCGAATCGATTGCTCAATCACAAAGGCGGTTTTGGACGCCGCCAGCCAGACCTCCCAGATGCTATCGCCCTCTTCGCCTGAGAAGTGTGCAGCGACATCAGGAGGGTTTTCTGCGTAATACTGGAGCACCGTCACTGGATCGCTCTGCCCTAACTCGTGATCGCCCTGTCCTAACCTGTGGAAGATGCTGGCAGCGCGAACGGCGGCGTATTGCGCGTAAGGGCCGGTTTCACCCTCAAAGCTGAGCGCGTCTTTGGAGTCAAAGGCGATGATGGTGTTGCGCGTGTAGCGCAGCATGTAATAGCGCAACGCGCCGACAGCGATTTTACTGGCGATGTCTATGCGCCATGCGTCAACGAGTTCGGGATGGCGCGCCGTGACCTCAATCAATGCGGCTTCAATCATGCGGTCGATCAGGTCGTCGGCCTTGACACCGAAGCCCTTGCGTCCAGAGACCTCGATAAACGGGCGGGCCTTGTCCTCCTCGGACAGAGCGTAGCCCAGTTCTTCGGCGCAACGCGGTGTCAACACGACCATCTCATACGAAAAGTGATGGAAGTTGTCGGCCTCTTTGGTAAATCCCATGCCGCGCAACGCTTCGATCACGTTGTTTTGCGGATCGTTCTGGCGCGAGTCAATGACGTTGTAGACAACCTCGGCTTTGCCAAAGTGCGACAAGCCAAGTTCTCCTTGCGCAGGATCGGGCAGGCAAGAGATGCTGCACGTCTTGCCGTCGTCATATTTATAGAAGTCGTATTTTATGCCGAAGTCGAGTCCCAGCTTGCCGAACTTCCAAAGATGGTAGGCGATGTCTTTGCCGACGTAAGTAACCGTTCCATTGGAGCGGACGATGACTTTGGCCTCTTCATCGGGGCCGTCGCCGGTTACGCCTGCGGTTCCGGCGCGACGCATCACCCAGCAGCCTGCATTCTTGCCAGCGGTCTCTTGATAGAGCACGCCTTTTTCCTTCATCAGCGCGAAGGCTGCGTCCCAGAATTTAAGGCGCAGCACTTCGCTCTCGCGAGGTAAAAAATCGTATTCAATGCCGAGACGTTCCATTGTCTTCAGATGCCGATGGACGATAGCGGTGGAGACAAGTTCGGCAATTTCAGAGATTTCGTTGCCGCCCTGTTCCAGAGCGTGCAGTGTGTCTTGGCGGATTTGCTTGCGGGCCTCTTTTTGCGTTGGGTCTTCGTCATACCACTGCGAGACGCGGGCGTAGATATCCCAGCAGGCGTAGTCGATGCGCTCTTTCCGCGTGGCCAACTCAGCCATCCAGCGTTCGACTCCAGCAAGGTTCAGGCCTTGCAGATGCGTCAGCGCGACGACGACATCAGCGACCTGCACGCCCGTGTTGTCGATGTAGTTCTGTACGCCAATAGCGTTTTTTGTTGTTTCGTTTGGCCCCACGCGCATCATGCGCGCTAGCGTGTCGCCCAGAATGGCGTTGCGCAGATGACCGATATGCGCGGCCTTGTTGGGATTGATGCTGGTGTGTTCAATCAGGGGAAAGTAAGTGCGAAGCGGCATTCCTTCTGTACGCGCTGCGATTTTCTTTGATGCAACTGTGCGATCCAGCTTGCAGTTGATGTAACCTGCACCGGCAACTTCAAAAGTGGAGAAGCCTTCGATGTTTTTTTCTTTGAGCTGCGCGGCCAGTTCTTCAGCAATTTTGCGTGGAGCTTTTTTTAACCGCTTGGCCAGATCGAAGGCGATGGGCAGGGCGAACTCGCCGTACTCAATTTTGGGCGGCTGCTCAATGGCGAGCGTGGCGATGTCGTCGATCTGGTAGGGCGGCTGCTTCAGAATTTCCCGGATGGCCGATTCCAGGGCATTCCCGTAGGTGAAATACATGCGTGATCCGATGTAGAAAAGATAATGGGTCTACGAGAAGTTTAGCAGCAGCGCTGTGCTGAACACACTATCGGATATTGTCATTCCGCGCGGAGCGCAGCGAAGTCGAGGAATCTGCGGTTCCTTCGCTGCGTAAAAATACCGCAGATCCCTCGACTGCGGTCGCCACGGCGACCTTCGCTCGGGATGACAAGTTTATCGGTGATTTTTGGATAGTGGCGTTTGACGCTGCTTTGCCCTGACCCTAAGATGAAGACAGCCTCGCCGCATCTGGATGCGCGGGCGATGAGCGCCCGCATGCCAACAGAAATCAGCAAGAAGCCCTATTACCTGACCACTCCGATTTACTACGTGAATGCGCGTCCCCATCTGGGGCACACATATACGACGATTGCCGCCGACACGCTTGCGCGCTACAAAAGGATGCGTGGCTTCGACGCCCGATTTTTGACGGGCACGGATGAGCATGGCCAGAAGATTGAGCGCTCCGCCGACAAAGCAGGAAAGACCGCGCAGACCTTTGCCGATGAGATTTCCGCAGAGTTTCGCTCCCTGTGGGCGCGCATGGGGCTGACCAACGACGACTACATCCGCACCACGGAGCCGCGCCACAAACGCGGCGTGCAGCGGCTTTTTATGGAGTTGCAGCAGCGCGGCTACATCTACAAAGGCACATACACGGGCCAGTATTGCGTCTCCGACGAGCTATATGTGGATGCGCCGGAGGGCGCGCCGTGCCCCGATTGCGGGCGGCCCACGGAGAAGGTGAGCGAGGAGAATTATTACTTTAAGCTCTCGGCCTTTGAGCGCCCGCTGCTGGAACACTACGAGGCGCACCCGGAGTTTATTCGCCCGGAGTCGCGGCGCAATGAGGTGATGGCCTTTGTGCGCGGCGGGTTGAAAGACCTCTCCATCAGCCGTACCAGCTTCAACTGGGGCATACCCGTTCCCGGCGATGAGAAACACGTCATCTATGTGTGGATGGATGCGCTGGCCAACTACATCACGGCGCTGGGCTACGGCAGCGACGCGCCGGAAGATCAGGCGCGCTTTGCAAGATACTGGCCTGCCGATGTGCAACTGCTGGGCAAGGAGATTAGCCGCTTTCACTGCGTCTACTGGCCTGCATTTTTGATGGCCGCCGGACTGCCGCTGCCCAGGAGCTTTGTGGTGCATGGCTGGCTGTTGTTTGAGCAGAGCAAGATGTCGAAGTCGCGGGGCAACATTGTTCGCGCTGAGACGATTCTGGATGTGCTGGGCGCGGATGCGTTGCGGTATTTTCTGCTGCGCGAGATTGTCTTTGGGCAGGACGGAAGTTTCAGCTTCGACGCTCTGGTGCAGCGGTACAACTCCGACTTGGCGAATGGTTATGGCAATCTGGTGAGCCGCACGCTGGCCATGATTGAGAAGTATTTTGACGGCGTGGTGTCATTTCCCGGGCGATCCATTCATGTGTCCTCAATCTCAGGCATAGAAAATGCTGCTTCAGATTGCATTGGTTCCTTCAATAAGCTTTTCGAGGGTCTTCAGTTTTCGGCAGCATTGGAAGCGGTATGGGCATTCATGAAGACCGTTGATATTTACTTAAATGCCGAGGCCCCTTGGAAAAAACTTGCTCAGTCCAATGATCTCCCAATGCAAAACCGCGTCAAACAGATTCTTGACACGGCAGCCGAATCCATTCGCATCATCACCGCCCTGGTCTATCCGGTGATTCCCGACGCGGCGGCAAAGGTCTGGGCGCAGCTTGGTCTGGGCGACATTACGCAAGCTGATCTAAAAGATTTGCAGTGGGGCGGTCTGAAGCCGGGAACGAAACTCGGCGCGCTTGGCCCCGTATTTCCCCGCGCAGAAAAGGAAGCGATCACTCGTATGCAGGAAAAAGAAGAAGCACGTTTGGCCGAATCAACGGCTGCGGCAACACAGGCTCCCGGCGCTCCCATAGCTGCGGCTCCCGGCGTTGTGGCTGCTCCCGTTGTTGCGGAAGCAAAGACCATCACCATCGACGACTTTGCCAAGGTGGAGCTGCGCGTGGCGCAGATCAAAGTGGCCGAGCGAGTTGCGGGCGCAGACCGTCTGCTGCGGCTGGAGGTTGATCTGGGCTATGAGCAGCGGCAGATTGTTGCAGGCATCGCCGAGGCCTACGCGCCGGAGAGTTTGATTGGGCGCAAGGTGGTCATTGTGGCGAATCTTGCGCCGCGTAAGTTGCGCGGTCTGGAATCCAATGGCATGGTGGTTGCGGCCTCGCTGGGAGAAAAAGGCAGGCCGGTGCTGGCGGGATTTCTCGAAGACATTGAAGTTGGCGCGCGGCTGAAGTAAGCGCGATAGGGGATTTGTCGATGCAACCCACGCTGGAGACGCAATTTGCGCTGGTCGATTCGCACGCGCATCTGGACAGCGCCCGCTACGATGCGGATCGCGAGGCGATGCTGCTGCGCGCGCGTGAGGCGGGCGTGGAGATGATTCTGGCCGTTGGTATTGGCGATGGGCCAGCCACCATGCACGCGGCGCTGGAGCTAAGTCGCCAGGTAGCTGACGATGCTCGAATGCCGCGCATTGTGGTCAGCGCGGGCATCCATCCGCAAGAGGCGGCGATGGCGGATGCCGCCGCGTTGGACAAGCTGGGCGCGCTGGCAGCAGAGCCGGAGGTGGTAGCCATCGGCGAGATTGGCCTGGATGATTACCACGCCGAGAATCCTGCGCTCGAAGTGCAGCAGCGTGTCTTCGCGCAGCAGATGGAGATTGCCGCGCAACACAAGCTGCCGATTTTGATTCATTGTCGCCCGGCGGAGGGCAGTCGCGCAGCGTGGGAGGCCACGCTCTCCATGCTGGAAACGCAGTGGAAATCGACGGGTCTGGGCGGCGTGCTGCATTGTTTTACGGGAGAATGGGAGCAAGCGCGGCGGGCAATGGAGATGGGATTTTTGATTTCCTTCGCGGGCAATCTTACCTTCCCGAAGGCGCAGGCTTTGCGCGAGGTTGCGAAGCAAATTCCGCTGGATCGGCTGTTGGTGGAGACGGACGCGCCGTTTCTTGCTCCGGTACCGCATCGCGGCCAGCGCAATGAACCAGCGCTGGTGCGGCATGTGGCAGAGACGCTGGCGGAGATTCACGGAAGCGATTTTGCAACAGTGGCGCGAACGACCACGGAGAATTTCTACAGATTTTTTGGCGCACTTGGGAGTCGGAACGTATCGCGCAATTTGAACGCGGATGCGCGCATTCCCAATTTGGCCAACAGAAAGTAAGGAAAAGGGGCGAAGTATATGGCAGCAGAAAATTCATTCGATATTGTGAGCAAGGTCGATATTCAGGAAGTAAAAAATGCGATTGACCAGGCGCTCAAGGAGATTCGGGCGCGTTTTGATCTGAAGGATTCGAACTCCGATGTAAAGTTGGAGGGCGAGGACAAGTTGCAGCTTGCCTCCGCCGACGAGTACAAACTGAAGGCGGTGACGGAGATTTTGCAGCAGAAGCTGGCCAAGCGCGGCGTCTCGTTAAAGGCGCTGACGTATGGAAAGCTGGAGCCAGCGGCCAACTCCAGTGTGCGGCAGAAGGTGGATTTGCAGCAGGGGATTTCAACCGAGAAGGCCAAGGAAATCTCGCGGCTGATTAAGGATTCCAAGATCAAAGCGCAGGCTTCCATTCAGGGCGATACGGTGCGGGTGAGCAGCAAGGATCGCGACGCGCTGCAGGAAGTGATTGCGATGCTGAAGAAGCAGGATTTGGGCATTGATTTGCAATTTACAAATTATCGCTCGAACTGAGCGGCGCATTCCGGTACGGTATAGACAGGGCAAAAGGAAAGCGGAGCCATTTTGAGCACACTCGCCATAGCCACGGCCAAAGAGGTCTTCGATCTCATCCGCGACGATCTGCTTGTCATTGAGCAGGAATTCGAGCAGGCGTGCAGCTCCGATGTCTCTGCCGTCATGGAGATTGCGGCGTATCTGCGCGAGGGCGGCGGCAAGCGGATACGTCCTTCGCTGCTGTTGCTGGCTGCAAAAGCTCTGGGATACCAGGGTGGGAGCGCCGTGCATCTGGGAGCCGTCGTCGAGATGGTGCATACGGCGACGCTGGTGCATGACGACATCATTGACGAGGCGGACACGCGGCGCGGGCGGCCCTCTCCGAACAAGCAGTGGGGCAACTCCAAGTGCGTGCTGACCGGTGACTGGCTCTACATGCAGGCCTTTCGCATGGCGCTGGAGGAGCGCAACTTTCGCATTCTCGATCTGCTGATCCACCTGACGCAGCAGATGGTGGAGGGCGAACTGCTGCAAATTGAATTGCAGGGGCGCGCGATTCAGGAGCAGGAATACTACGAACTCATCTATCGCAAGACGGCCTGCATGTTCAGGGTTTCCATGCAGCTTGGCTGCGTTCTGGCCGGGGCTTCGCCAGAGGTGGAAGAGCGCATGGGCGAGTATGGGCGGAACCTGGGGCTGGCCTTTCAGGTGGTCGATGACGTGCTCGACCTGACGGCGACTGAAGACGTGTTGGGCAAGCCCACGGCCAGCGATTTGCGCGAAGGTAAGGCGACGCTGGCGGTCGTACACGCGCTGGAAAATGGAACTCCGGAGGATCGCGCTGCCATCCATGCCGTGTTGGCAGACCGATCCTTTCTTCGCGTCGGGCATGAGCGTGTTCTGGAGATTCTGCGCCGCAACGGGTCGGTGGAGTACGCGATGCAGACGGCCTATGCCTACGCGGAAACGGCGCGCGCGGTTGCAGCAGGATTGCCGGAATCCGAGTACAAGCGCGCCCTGCTCTGGGTTCCGGATTTCGTTGTTGCGCGAGAAAAATAGCCGGAATTTTTCGTAATGTTGATTCGCTGGGTTCAGGACTGACAGGCGCGGGAGTGAGCCGCTACAATACCCTACGGCAGACATTTTTTTGCGGGATGGGGAACACGCATGGCGCAGACAAGTACGGCAGGAGTCAAATCGCGTTCTTCCTATGCGGAAGCCGGATTGACTCGGCGGCAAATGGTGCAGTTTTACAGGTTGATGTACCTGTCTCGCCGCATTGATGATCGCGAAATTCTGCTCAAACGGCAGCAGAAGATTTTCTTTCAGGTCTCCTGCGCCGGACATGAGGCGCTGTTGATTGCCGCAGGCATGGCGCTCAAGCCCGGCTATGACTGGTTTTATCCATACTATCGTGACCGCGCGCTCTGCCTTACTCTGGGCGTGACGCCGGAGGAGATGTTGTTGCAGGCCGTCGGCGCGGCCACGGACACGGCCAGCGGCGGACGCCAGATGCCTTCGCACTGGACGAGCACGCGGTGGAACATTGTTACGCAATCCTCCGCCACGGGATCGCAGTGTTTGCAGGCGATTGGCTGCGCGGAGGCGGGTCGCTATTTTTCCCGCCACCCCGAAGCGGCGTTGAAGGGCGAAGGCGACTATCGCGCATTCAAAGACGTGCGTTTTCAGGGCGATGAAGTGACCTATGTTTCCCTGGGCGAGGGCGCGACCAGCGAAGGCGAATTTTGGGAGGCGATGAACACGGCCTCCAACGGCAAGCTGCCCGTGCTTTTTGTTATTGAGGACAACGAGTATGCCATCTCCGTTCCTGTGGAAGTGAACACGCCGGGAGGGAATATCTCCCGACTATTGGCGAATTTCCCAAATTTCTTTTTTGCGGAGATTGACGGCACCGATCCTGTGGCCAGCTATGCGGCCATGCGGGAGGCGGTGGCGCATTGTCGCGCTGGCAAGGGGCCGGCGCTGGTGCATGGGCATGTGATCCGGCCCTATTCCCATTCACTGTCGGATGACGAGCGTTACTATCGGGCGGAATCGGAGCGGGAGGCAGATGCTCTGCGTGATCCCTTGCCGCGTTTGCAAATGTATTTGCTGCGCGAGGGTATTTTGGACGAACAGGGATTGACGCGCCTGGAAAATGAAGTGGATGAGGAGATTCGCATTGCGGCGGATCGCGCGCTGCGGGCGCCGCTGCCAACGCCAGAGACCATCCTGAAGCATGTGTATTCAGAAGATTTGGATCCAACTGCGGCAACGTGGCGGCGGTATCCGCAGGCAACCTCCGATGTCGTCGAGCACACGATGGCCGAGATGATCAACGCCTGTCTGGCCGATGAGATGCGGCGCGATGAGCGTGTCGTGATCTTTGGCGAGGATGTGGCCGATTGCAGCCGCGAGGAAAGCATGAAAGATGAGCGCGTCAAGGGCAAAGGCGGCGTCTTCAAGCTGACGGCAGGCTTGCAGAAGAGCTTTGGCTCGGAGCGCGTCTTCAACTCCCCGCTGGCGGAGGCCAACATTATTGGCCGCGCCACGGGTATGGCCACGCGCGGCATGAAGCCCGTGGTGGAGATTCAGTTTTTTGATTACATCTGGCCCGCCATGCACCAACTGCGCAATGAGCTGCCGCTGATTCGCTGGCGCTCCAATGGAGCTTTTTCTTCGCCCATCGTGATCCGCGTGGCCATTGGCGGCTATCTGACCGGAGGCTCCATCTATCACTCGCAGTGCGGCGAAAGCATCTTTACGCACACGCCGGGCATCCGCGTGGTGTTTCCGTCGAATGCGCTGGATGCGAACGGGCTGTTGCGCACAGCCATCCGTTGCGACGATCCGGTGTTGTTTCTGGAGCACAAGCGGCTTTATCGCGAGACCTATGGCCGTGCCGCGTATCCTGGGTCGGAGTACACCATTCCCTTTGGCAAAGCCAAAACAGTGCGCGAGGGGAACCAGATCACCATCATCACCTATGGCGCGGTGGTGCCGCGCGCATTGCAGGCGGCGCAGCGGGCGGAGCGCGAACACAATCTTTCCGTGGAGATCATCGACCTGCGCACGCTCAGCCCCTATGATTGGGAGGCGATTGCCACCTCCGTGCGCAAGACCAGCCGCGTCATTATTGCGTATGAGGATATGTTGAGTTGGGGCTATGGAGCGGAGATTGCCGCGCGTATCGCGGACGAGCTTTTTGACGATCTTGATGCTCCGGTGCGGCGCGTTGCGGCCAAGGATGTCTTTGTTGCCTACCAGCCGCTGCTGGAGGATGCGATTCTCCCCCAGCCGGAAGACATTCTGCGGGCGATTACCGATCTGGCGAGTTTTTAGGCTTCCGATTTCTTTCCGGGCAGCAACTCGTCGATGGAAGCCGCGCCTGACCCCTTGATGAAAATGAGCAGGCAAAGCGCCAGCACCAGCAGGTGATACTCATAGCCCTCGCCTCTCGGCAGGCCGGCCCAGTTCATAAAAAATCCGACGTGGATGTGATACCGAAAGACGGCGACCAGCATGTCGGTGGCGATGCCGATGACGGCAATGCGGCTGAGCAGTCCGACCAGCAGGCCAATCCCGCCGAGAAACTGGGCCAGAATCGCCAATGCCGCCAGCGGCGCGGGAATGCCCATGCCTTGCTCAAACATGTGCAGGGTGCCGGGGAATTTGTAACCGCCGAACCAGCCGAGCGTAAGCTGCGCCCCGTGCATGAAAAACACAAGGCCGAGTACCAGACGGACGACCGTAAGGGTAAAGTCATGGGTTGTTTCCGTAATCTTGCATAACATGATGCGTCTCCTGTCTGAAGATGAAAAGATGACTACGAGGAACGTGGCCTAAGTTATAGCAGCATGGATGGGGTTGCGGAAAGGGGGTATATCTGTAGGCAATAGGGGCGACACGGGAGTGGTCTGTGGGCAAAGGCGCGGCCCGCAGACCACTCCCCCTAGAAGGAATGCCCGGCTTGGGGCTTGGGTTGCGCGATGGTATCCAGCTTGTTGTGCGCCTGCACGGCCTCAGGCGACTGCGGGTAGCGCTGGATCAGGGCGCGTAACTGGTGAATTGCAGCATCCTTTTGTCCCAGTGAGAGCAAAGACTCGCCCTTGCGGAGTATGGCAGCCGGAGCCTTGTTGCTGCCGGGATACTGCGACAGCAGGGCGCTGTATCCCTGAATGGCATTCTGGTAATCGCCCTGGCGATAGGCAATCTCTGCCTGATAAAACTGTGCATTCCCGGCCAGATCGTTTTGCGGGTAGAACTTGATGACATCGCCAAATTCCTGATTGGCCAGGTTGTATTTGGCGGCGTTATAGTCGCGCAGCGCCGATTGATACAGTTGATTCAGTGGCGGAGCTTGGGGAGAGGGGGGCTGTGCCGCTTCACTTGGCGCGCCTGTGCCAGAGGCCGCGTCTGTTGCGGCAGGGCCGACCATGCCACCAGGAATTTGACTGGACTGTCCAGCCTGAAGCGATTGCGATTGTTGTTGCAGTGTGTCCAATGTTTTCTGTAACTTGTCCAGGCGCGCGCGTAGCTCATCAACGGAGTCATTGAGCGATTGCATCTGACCAGAGATCTGGTCGATCTTTCCTGAATCGGCACCCTGCGTGGTCTGCATGGATTTCTGCATCGCGTCGAGCTGCGTTGAGATTTTCGCCACGCTGGATGTGGTTTGTTGCAGCATGTTGGTCAGAGCGCCCAGATGCGCTTCTTCCGATTGCTGCATGGTCAACAGCATGGCCTGCAACTGCTGTACCTCGGTCTGCAACTCGATGATGTCCTTGTTGCTTGCGAATGCCTGCGGGGCTTCCATGAACAAAACAACGCAGGCAAGAGCGGAAAGGATGTAGGCGGCTGGACGGCGCATAGCGCGAGCAGGAGAACGGAAAACAACAGGACGAAAAATCGAAGACATAGCGGATTGGCCTCGGATGCAGCCTACTCATGTCGCCAGGTCGCGGCATGAATTCTGCTTGATAAAAGTGTACGGCAGCAGGGTCGATTTGACCATGCTGCCGTGGGGTTGGTGTGGAAAACTACTGGTCGATGGAGAACTGACTGCGGCGATTCTGCTGCCAGCACGCTTCATTGTGCTCGGTGCAGAAGGGCTTCTCCTTGCCATAGCTGATGGTGCGCAGACGGCTGGGGTCAATGCCAGCCTTCACCAGAGCATCTTTGGCTGCGTTGGCGCGATTCTGGCCCAGCGCCAGGTTGTACTCTTCCGATCCGCGCTCATCGCAGTAGCCAGCGACCAGCACCTTCACGTCAGGATGCGCCTGCAGGAAGGCCACAGAATCGGTAAGAATCTGCTGCGCTTCCGGGCTGATCTTATAGCTGTCGAAGCTAAAGAAGACAGGCTTGACGCTCTGATCGAAGATCGACTCGGTCATGGCCGGTGGCGGTGGCGGTGGCGGCGGTGGAGGCTGGTTTACCGTGACCGTCGCGCTGGCTTCGCTCGAACCGCCATCGCCGCGCGCGACCAGGTTGTAGGTCGTGGTTGCGGTTGGGGTCACGTTCTGTGTGCCGTTGGCATTGACGGTGCCGATGTTGTTGTCGATGGTGACGCTAGTGGCATCCGTCGTGCTCCAGTTCAGAACCACACTCTGTCCTGGCGTGATCGTACTCGGACTAGCCGTCAGTGTGGCGGTTGGCGCAGGGGTTGGCGCGGCAGCGGGTGGCGGCGGCGGTGGCGGTGGCGGCGGGGCGACCTTCTTGTGGCAACCGGCAGCGGGCAAAAGAATGGCTGCAAGCGCGGCGGCGATGAGTGCTGCGGATTTACTTCGAGCGTTCATGAAGAGTTCTCCTTGGGTTGCAATGCTTGGGTTATGAAAAAGTCTATTGGCGAAAAATCTACTGGCGTTTCTGCGGCATTATTTCCAACTCCAGTTTGGCATACTATTGCCGCCGACGGTGGTTAGCGCATGCTGCCCCGTGCCGTCGGCCAGCATGGTCCAAATCTGCCGCTGGCCATGCTGGAAGTTTTGAAAGGCGAGATGGCGTCCATCCGGCGACCATGTGGGAAAATCGTTGCGGCCAATGTCATGGGTGAGTTGAATCCAGCGGTGACTGGCAATGTCCATGACGTAAATGTCCTGTCCGCCGGGCGCGCCAGGGCCGTAGCTGCGATCCCACGCAAAGGCCAGAAACTGGCCGTTCGGCGACCAGGAAGGCGAGGTGGCATAGCCGCCATCAGTCATGCGCTGCACATTGGTGCCGTCGGAGTCCATGATGTACAACTGGGGCAATCCCGTGCGCCCGCTGATCCAGGCAATCTGCGTCCCAGTCTTGGGGTTCCAGACGGGCGAGACATCCGGCCCGGCATAGGCGGTGACGCGGCGGGGATTGAAGCCGCTGGCGGCGGAGACCCAAATCTCCGGGTCGCCGCTGCGCGAGGAGGAAAAGGCCAGGGTGTTGCCATCGGGCGACCATGCGGGCGAGAGATCCGAGCCGCTGCCACTGGGAAAGTTGACCAGTCGATTCAAATCCATCGAGTACATGCGAATGTCCCAGCCGCGTTTGCCCATCTCCGAAAATGCCAGGCGATGGCCGTCAGGAGAGATGCGTGGCGAGAGCGAAATGGTGTCGAGGCGCGTAAGCTGCTTCTGGTTGGCTCCGTCGTAATCCATCTCCCAGATTTCCTTGTGTCCGGTACGGTTGGAGACAAGGAAGATTTTGCTCTCCGCAATGCCGGGGATGCCGCCGCCCAGTCGCGTGATGATGGCATCGGCAAATTCATGGGCAATGTGGCGGGCCGTGTTTGGGCCGTCGGCCTCAGTATATTGCTGGCCAAGCACTTGCGGGGATTGCAGATTCTGCGTGTCGTACAGCCAGCCGTAGACCGTGACCTGTCCATTCTGGAGCGCGATGGCTCCAAAGGCGACCATCGCGGCATTGGCGGGCGGGGCGCTCCACTGGCTTACATTGATTTCCTTTGGAGAGCCGGGCATAACTGGGGGAGCCATGCTCTTGGAGACCATGTCAAAGATGCCGGCGTTGGTGAGGTCGGCATAGAGAACGCTGTCGAAGGTCTGCTTATCCGTTGCCAGAGCGGTGTCAAAGCCAACGGGCTTGAAGTCGGCTGCCGCCAGACGAATTTTCTGCGCTCCCAGATTCGTTCCGGTATGCACCCAATCCTGCGCGTGGGCGCGGGGTTGGATTGCTGTGAGAAAAAAGGTCGCTACCAAACACGCAAAACGCCACTGGGATCGCTGTTGAGATCGCCACTGGGAACGTTGCAGACTTGCCATCATTTCTCCTGCACCTGTGTCGGATGCCATCTACGCTCCATGCGTTGGCCAATTTTCTGGATGCACGTAAAAACCATTCCCCGGAATCAACTTCCAAGTATATATAAACTCACGTCTTAATGTCTTGTTGTTTCGTCATAGGTAAACGTATAGGCAACAGAGACCGAACTTCCAGCGTAGCCGTCGGGCAGGGAACCGAAGGAATCCACGCGCTCCACGGCCTGAATGGCCGACATATCCAGAGAGGGCACGCCACTGGACTGCATGATCTGCGCGTTGCTGACGGAGCCATCGCGATGCACGGTGAAGCTGACAACAACAGAGTGGCCCATCGATGCCTGGGGATTGGCCAATTGGCTGTACCAGTTTTGCGCCACCTTGCGCTTGATCCCATCCACATACCAGCCGAAGCGCGAGCCAAAATCTCCGTTCTGCACCTTCACGTTGTTGGTGCTGGCGCTCTGCGCGTTCATGGGGATGCTGGAGGGAGCGGCTTCGCCATAGGCGGCGACATTCTGCTGCTTTGGCTGCGGCTGTGGATGCAGCGGAGGCTTGTTGTTCTGTTCCTTTGGCGCGACCTTCTGCCTGGGTTGCTTGACCGCGATTGGGATGGCATCCAGCGGAGGCGCAGCTACGGTTTTTTCTTCCGGGATGGTTGGCGCTGGGCTGGGATTCTGCGTGGCCAGCACGTTGTCATTCGGATTCTGTACATTGGGCAGCGGAAGCGAGGGCGCGGAGGAGACCAGCGAAGCCTGAATGGCATTGCCGCTGCTCATCTGCCCCCATTGATTTTCATGCAAGTGGGCGAAGAGCAGGGCGTAGGCCGCAATTCCACCTCCCAGCAGCAGGTGCAGCATCGCGGAGCCAATCCAGAACCCGGCGAGAGGTTCTCTGTCTGCCCAATCTTGATGTTCGTGTAGCATGGCTCATCTGCTCATGGGTTCAGTGCGTTGCGTTGCCGCTGATGGGTTGCGTTACGATGCTGACGTTGGTGATGCCCGCCTGCTTCACCGCATCCATCACCGAGGCAAATGCGCCAAAGGGAACATGCTCATCGGCGCGCAGATAAATCACCTGATGCGCTGGGTCCAGACCGCGCTGCTTCAACAATGCTGGAAGATTATTCAGATTTACCGGCTTGTCGTCCAGATAGACCTGCTGCTGATGGTCGATGGTGACGGTCATGCGTTGCTGCGTAATCTGCTTGACAGTTCGCGTTTTTGGGACGGAGACTTCAATGCCGGATTGCAGCACCGGGGCCGTAATCATAAAAATAACCAGCAGCACCAGAACCACGTCCACCAGGGGCGTGATGTTGATGTCGGCGAGCGCGGTCTGCGTCCGCCCGTTGCTAGCGGTGAAGGCCACGCGGAACCTCCCGCTGCCGGGCATAGGCGTCGTCGGTGGTCGTCGAGGGCGATGGCACCTCTTCGATGTTGGTCAGCAACTCGCGCGCAAACCCATCCAACTGCGCGGCCATCTCCCGCAGTCGCGCCGTGAACTGGTTGTAGCCGATGACGGCGGGAATGGCGACCGCAAGTCCCGCCGCCGTGGTGATGAGCGCCTCGGAGATTCCCGGAGCCACTGCGCGCAGCGTCGCGCCGCCGGAGGTGCCAAGCCCGTGGAATGCATCCACAATGCCCATGATGGTGCCAAAAAGTCCAATGAAGGGGGCAATCGCGCCGATGGTGGCCAGCCAGGTCATGCGGCGTTCCTGGATCGTCAGAGCTTCACTGCTGGCATTCTGCGCGGCGCGTTCCAGCGCGCTCAGGCTGCGGATTTGTCCATTGGCCGTCATCTGGCGGCGGTATTCGTCGTAGGTCTCGTCGAAGACCTGCACCAGCGGGCTGGGTTTGAACTGCTCACTGACGGCGGCGATCTCCTGCAATCGCGCGGCCTTGCGAAAGGCGCGCAGAAAGCGATGGCTTTGCGCGCGGGCGCGGCGCAGGCCGAACCATTTCCCCAGAATGATGCTCCAGGAGTATAGGCTGGCCAGCAGCAACAGTCCGAGCACAACCAGAGCCACCGGGCCGCTGTTGTGCAGCATGTCCAACAGGGCGCTGCTGCCGCCGAAACTGCTGCTGGTGTCTGCCGGAGCAGCCTGCGGGGTTGCATCCTGTAGCTGCAACCAGACGAGGGCGAGGTAGGGAAGTAGATTCATGAGTCTGCTGTAAGTGTACAGAAAGTGTATGGATGCGTGCGGGGCTTTTCCAGTTGCTTGTACGATTCATGGTATGCTGCGCACGTCTTCGTAAGAATCCAGGCGAGGAATGTTGGCGCGGACAGAGACCATCAGGAATGCCATGTTGCTTGAGCTGAAAGCGGAAAATTACGTTGTGGTGGATCAGGCCGGAGCCACCTTTGCCGCAGGTCTGAACCTGCTGACCGGAGAAACCGGCGCGGGCAAGTCGATCCTGATCGACGCGCTGGCGCTGCTTCTGGGAGAAAAAGCCTCTGCCGACGTGGTGCGCCACGGCGCGGAGAAGGCCGTCGTCACCAGCGTGTTTGAGTGTACCCCCGGAGCGCTGGCGATTTTGGAAGCCAACGGCCTGGACGGAGCGGGGGAAGAGATTATTTTACGCCGCGAGATTGCGGCCAATGGCAAGGGCCGCGTCTTTGTGAACAATCAACCAGCCACGGTGGGCGTGCTGCGCGCTCTGGCCCCGGAGCTTGCGCTCGTCCACGCGCAGAGCGATTCGCTGGGAGCCTTCGATCACGCGCAGCAGCGGGCGTTGATTGATCGCAGCGCTGGAATCTCCAACGATGCCGTGGCTGCGGCTTACGCCGATTGGACGGGGCTGCGCGACAAACTGCACGCGCTGGAGCACGATGAGCAGGATCGGCTGCGCATGGTCGATATGTGGAGCTTTCAGAAGCGCGAGATTGAGCAGGCCCAGCCGCTGCCTGCCGAAGATGAGACGCTTGCCGCCGAAAAGCGCGTGCTGGCGAATGCGGAAAAGCTCCACGCCGCCGCGACCGGCGCGCATGACGTGCTGTATGAGTCGGCCTCCTCGGCGGAGGTGGCGTTAAGCGCGGGCCTGAAGCATCTGGAGGAACTGGCGCGCTACGATCCGCGCTGGGTGGAATCGGCGCAGCAATTGGCTGCGGCGCGAGCCACCGTCAGCGATCTGGGAACGCAGGCGCGGGACTTTGCCGAGCATATTCAATCTTCGCCGGAGCGGTTGGCGGAGATTGAAGATCGCCTAGCGCTGCTCGACCGACTGAAGCGCAAGTACGGCGCAAATCTGGAGGCGGTTATCGCATACGGCGAGGAGGTCAGCGCGAAGCTGGCGGAGATTGAAAATCGCGATCAACTGTTGGCCGATCTGCGCGACCAACTGGCCAAAGCTGCGGAGGCGTATCGCGCCGCAGCGCAGGCATTGACGCGGCAACGTGAGGCTGCGGCGAAGCAATTGGCCCAACGCGCTGAGGGCGAGATTAACGATCTGGCGATGAAAGCGCGCTTTCAGATTGCCGTGACGCCGGGGATGGGAGACTCCGCCTGGACTGCACATGGCTGGGACACGGTGGAGTGCCGCATTGCCACCAACGCTGGCGAGCCGCTCAAGCCGCTGGATCAGATTGCATCGGGCGGAGAGATGTCGCGTGTTCTGCTGGCGCTGAAAGTCAGCGTGGAGGAGAGCGCCAACGCGAGCAGCAAAGGAAACGCGGCCAGCAAAGGAAAAAGAAAGCAGCAACTTCCGCGCACGTTGATCTTTGACGAGATCGACATTGGCATTGGTGGTCGCGCTGCGGAGGCGGTTGGACGCAAGCTGAAGGCGCTCTCGCGGGTGCAGCAGGTGCTCTGCATTACGCATCTGCCGCAGATTGCAGCCTTTGCCGACCAGCATTTTCTGATTGAGAAAAAGGAACACGCAGGGCGCACGCGCACCTCCATCCGCCAGCTTGACGACGAGCAACGCAAGCAGGAGATTGCCCGCATGTTGAGCGGAGCCAAGCTGACCGAGACCTCCCTGCAACACGCCGAGCAGATGCTCGCCAGCAGCCGATAGGCGTATTGCTGGCCGCAGCATTTTTTACCCATATTGCGACAAGGAACGGTATACTAGGGGGGTGACTAACCACGCTTCGCATTCCTCCTCCGATGTCGCTGGTGCCTCTGTTGTTCCGGGCGGCCATCGGCGTGTTCTGTTGCTGAAACCCCGTGGCTTTTGCGCTGGCGTTGTGCGGGCCATTGATGTTGTCAAAATTGCGCTGGAAACCTTTGGCGCGCCCATCTATGTGCGCAAGGAGATCGTCCACAATCGGTTTGTTGTGAATGAATTAGCGGAAAAAGGAGCCATCTTTGTCGATGATATTGACGAGGTTCCGGCGGGAATGCGCGTCATCTACAGCGCGCATGGAGTTTCGCCCGCCGTCCGCGAACACAGCAAGCTGCGCGGACTCAAAGTGATTGATGCCACCTGCCCGCTGGTGACCAAGGTTCACGTCGAAGCCGTCAAGTTTGCCCAGCAGGGATATTCGCTGATTCTGATTGGTCATCGCGACCACGATGAGATTGAAGGCACGCTTGGCGAGGCTCCAGACGTGACGCAGGTGGTCTCCAATGTTGCCGAAGTTGCGGCACTCGAAGTGCCAGACCCCAACCGCGTGGCCTATCTGACGCAGACGACGCTCAGCCTGGACGAAGCCCGCGACATTATCCACGCGCTCAAAGAGAAGTATCCGAACATTGTCGGGCCGCACTCGCAGGACATCTGCTACGCAACGGAAAATCGCCAGGTGGCCGTGAAAAACGTGGCGCATCAGGCCGATTTGGTGTTGGTGGTGGGGTCGAACAATAGTTCCAACTCCAACCGTTTGGTGGAGGTCTCGCGCAATCTGGACACCCGCGCCTATCTGATCGACAACTCCGACGCCATTCTGCCGGAGTGGCTGGAGAACGTGCAGACGGTCGCCATTACAGCAGGAGCTTCCGCGCCAGAGGTTCTGGTGCAGGATGTCATCAACTACCTGAGCAATCACGGATTTGACACGCTGGAAGAAGTCGAAGTCATGCCGGAGAATGTAAGGTTTGGCTTGCCGCCGGAGATTGTGCAGGCTATTGCCGCTGCGCCGTCGCAGCCGGTTCCGGTGGCGCAATAGCTGTTTCTGTTACACGGAACGCCACAAGTTCGCAGGAGAGTTTCGGGTCAGAACCATGAATCAATCTCATCAAGGCAGCCAGTCGGCGACTGTGAAGTATGGCAGGCTGGATGCCAGCTTAGATCAGGTGGAGCGCGCAATTGCCGCCTCCCGCGATTTCCTGTTTTCCTTGCAGCACCCGGATGGATACTGGTGCGGAGAACTGGAAGCCGACACGACGCTGGAATCCGACTACATCATGGTGCATACGTTGCTGGGCACCGGCGATGCGGGACGGATGCAGCGCGCCGTGCAGGAAATACTCCGGCATCAGAACGCCGACGGCGGCTGGAGCATTTTTCACGGCGGGCCGTCGAATATCAGCGCTTCCGTCAAGGCATATTTTGCCTTCAAGCTGATGGGCTGGTCGCAGGATCATCCGGTGCTGACCCGCGCGCGCGCATGGATTCTGGCGCATGGCGGCGTCACGCAGGTCAACACCTACACCAAGCTCTATCTCTGTTTCTTCGGCCAGTATGACTACAACGCGGCTCCGGCCATTCCGCCGGAGATTGTGCTGTTTCCGAAGTGGTTTTACTTCAATTTGTACGAAATTTCTTCCTGGTCGCGGGCCATTCTGGTGCCGTTCTCCATTGCCTACGCAAAAAAGCCGTTCAAGAAAATTCAGCCGGAGCAGGGCATCGACGAGCTTTTTCTGGGGGGCCGCGAGAAGTCCAATCTGCACCTGCATTGGGATCGGCATATTTTTAGCTGGCGCAATTTCTTTCTTTTTCTGGATCGCCTGACCCATGCGTTCGAGCGCGTGCATATACGCCCGCTGCGGGCAATGGCGCTAAAGAAGGCCGAGCGCTGGATGCTCGCGCGCTTTGAAAAAAGCGATGGGCTGGGCGCAATTTATCCGGCCATGTTGAATTCCATCATTGCGCTGCGCTGTCTCGGTTACTCGCTCGACGATCCGCAGATGATTCGCGCAATGGACGAGTTTGAAAAGCTGGGCATTGAGGAGCCGGGCAGCGGAGACGCTCCTGCCACCTTCCGTATGCAGCCCTGCATGTCTCCGATCTGGGATACGGCCTACGCCGTTTTCGCGCTCGGCGAGTCTGGCGTGTCAAAGAATGATCCTCGCTTGCTGAAGGCTGCGGACTGGATGCTGGCCAAAGAAGTGCGGCAAAAGGGCGATTGGGCGGTGAAGGTTCCGAAGGTTGAGCCTGGTGGTTGGTACTTCGAGTTCAACAACGAATTTTATCCTGACGTGGACGATTCGGCCCAGGTATTGCTGGCGTTGAACAAGGTGGATAATCCCAGGGAGCGCTACCAGCATGAGGTTGAGCAGCGGGCCATTCAGTGGGTCTTTGCCATGCAGTGCAAGAACGGCGGTTGGGCCAGCTTCGACAAAGACAATAGCAAGATGATCTTTCAGTACATCCCGTTTGCCGATCATAACGCGATGCTCGATCCGCCAACGGTCGATATCACCGGGCGTGTTCTGGAGATGCTGGCCAGCCACGGTTACACGCGGAAGGATGCGCGAGTGGAACGCGCCATTCAGTTTCTCTTCCGCGAGCAGGAGCCGGATGGAAGCTGGTTTGGGCGCTGGGGTGTCAACTATATTTACGGAACCTTTCTGGTGTTGCGCGGATTGGAAGCGATGGGGGTCTGGAACCATGAGCCGCAGATTCAGCAGGCGGCGGAGTGGATTCGCTGCGTGCAGAATGCCGATGGCGGCTGGGGCGAAAGCTGCGTTAGTTATGACGATCCCGTGCAACGGGGGATCGGCGTTAGCACGCCATCGCAGACGGCATGGGCAATTCTTGGATTGCTGTCCGCAGGCGATACGCGGAGCGACTCGGTGGCCAAGGGAGTTCGCTGGCTGCTCGAACATCAGAACTCCGATGGCTCCTGGAATGAGAAAGATTACACTGGAACTGGGTTCCCGCGGGTCTTCTATCTGGCGTACCACATGTATCGGGACTACTTTCCGCTGTTCGCGCTCACAACGTATCGGCGGGCGATGCAGCCGATAGCGGCGACATCAAACGCGGCATCGAACTAGGCGCGTTGCAACGCATCAAACGGGAGAAAAAATTATGGCTGTGCCGATCTCACAAATGTGGACCGTAGCAACCTACGTGCTCAAGCAGCGATGGAATGGACGCAAACAGTATCCGCTGGTGCTGATGCTGGAGCCGCTGTTTCGCTGCAATCTGGCCTGCGCGGGCTGCGGAAAAATTCAGTATCCGGCGCATATTCTGAAGAAGCAGTTGACCCCGGAAGAGTGTTTCCACGCGGCGGAGGAATGCGGCGCGCCGATGGTCTCCATTCCCGGTGGCGAGCCGCTGCTGCATCCGCAGATTGGCGAGATTGTCGCTGGCCTGGTCGCGCGCAAAAAGTACGTCTACATGTGTACGAATGCGCTGCTGCTCAAAGAAAAGATCGATCTGTTCAAGCCTAGCAAATATCTCACGTTCTCCGTTCACCTGGATGGACAGCGCGAGCATCATGATTTTTCTGTCTGTCGCGAGGGCGGCTATGACATCGCCGTCGAAAGCATTCGCGTGGCGGTGCAGCGCGGATTTCGCGTGACCACCAACACCACGCTCTTCGATGGCGCCGATCCGAACAGTGTGCGGGCCTTCTTTGATGAAGTGATGTCGATGGGTGTCGAGGGAATTGTTCTTTCGCCGGGATATACCTACGACAAAGCTCCCGACCAGAAGCATTTTATGGGGCGCGCCCGTTCGCGTCGTCTCTTTCGCGCCATCTTGTCGAATCGCAAGTCGAACTGGAAGTTCAATATGTCGCCGCTTTTTCTGGAATTTTTAATGGGCAAGCGCGACTACCAATGCACGCCGTGGGGTTCGCCCGCATACAACGTTTTTGGCTGGCAAAAGCCCTGTTACCTGTTGCAGGATGGCTATGCCGACACATTTGAAGAATTGTTGCAGACGACCGAGTGGTCGAATTACGGCACGGAATCCGGAAATCCAAAGTGCGCCAACTGCATGGTGAGTTGCGGATATGAACCCTCCACCGTTGATGCAGGATTTGGCTCGTTGAGCGGCATTCTGGCGATGGCGAAGGCGGCAATCTTCAACCGCTATCCCGACCGTGGCGCGCTGGATCTTTTGAGTCAACCTGTCGCGCCCGTTCACGCGCACAATCCGCTGGTTCAAATTACCACTCCCGCAGCGGAGTTGGAGGAGCAACGCGTATGAGTTCAACTTCCGAATTGCAGAACCCGCCGATATCTGAACAGGAAGTCGCCCTTGGGTTTGAGCACGAAAACCTTGAAGGCTGGATACCGCCATTGGCCACGCAGGAAGAGATTTGCGACGCGATGGAAAAGGCGTTCGATTTTCGCGGGGATGTGACCATCACGCTCAAGGCGGGCAGTAAAATCGAAGGCTACGTCTTCGACCGCCGCAGCGCGCCAACGCTTCAGCAATCCTGCGTGCGTGTGATTCCGAAGGATTCGGATGAGAAGATGGTCGTCCCATATTCGGAGATTGCCGCGCTGGCCTTTAGCGGGCGCGACACGGCTGCCGGAAAAAGCTGGGAGGCGTGGCTTCGCAAATACTGGGAAAAGAAATCTGCGGGCGAAACGAACATTGGGATTGAGGCCGAGGCGCTCGACTAGGCATCTGGACAATTTCTTCCACGCAAACGTCTATGAAAATCTTCCTGACAGGCGCGACTGGATTTGTGGGCACGCACGTTGCGCGCGCGCTCAGCGCCAACGGCGCGCAGCTTCGCCTGCTCGTTCGTAGAGCCAGTCGCGCGGAACATCTGCAATCTCTCCATGCGGAGTTGGTGGTGGGTGATCTGCGACAGCCTTCCACGCTGGCGGCGGCGCTGGCCGATTGTGAAGCGCTCGTCCACGTTGCCGCTGATTATCGTCTGTGGGTGCGCGATCCCGATGCGATGTATGCCGCGAACGTGACAGGCACGCGAGAGCTATTGCAGCTTGCGCATGAGGCTGGCGTGCGGCGCGTGGTCTACACATCAAGCGTGGCCACGATGGGCTTTCGCGCCGACGGCACCATTGTTGACGAGGAGACCCCGGTTGCGCTGGCCGATATGATTGGCCACTATAAACGCTCCAAGTTTATGGCCGAGCAAGAGGCCGTTGCTGCCGCTCGCAGTGGTCAGCCAGTCATCATTCTGAATCCAACCACGCCGATTGGTTCGGACGATGCCAAGCCAACGCCGACCGGGCGTATTGTGGTGGATTTTTTGAATCGAAAATTTCCGGCGTATGTCGATACCGGTCTGAATTTGGTGGATGTAAAGGCCATCGCGCAGGCGCACGTCGCGGCGCTGGAGCGTGGACGGTCGGGGGAACGCTACATTTTGGGCGGAGAAAATCTGACGCTCAAGCAGATTCTGGATCGCATGGCGGCCATCACTGGACTGCCTTCGCCGACGATGCAAGTGCCGCACTCCGTGGCCATGACCTTTGCTTTTTTTGACGAATGGATTACCGGACGCATCCTGGGTCGCGAACCACGCGCCACGGTTGAAGCCGTGCGCATGGGTAAAAAGAAAATGTTCGCTTCCTCGGCCAAAGCGGAGCGCGAGCTGGGCTACCAGGTGCTTCCCATCGACCCCGCGCTTCACTCCGCCATTGATTGGTTTCGCGCCAACGGATATGTGAACGGATACGCGCCGCAAGGGAATACTCCTTCCGCATGAAGCCGAGAATCGCCATCATCGCCGCGCTGCCGCGCGAGATTGCAAGCTTGGTTCGCGGCTGGCAGGAGGAGAGCGATCCCGCAAAAAAAATCTTCGTGTATACGAACGATAGCGCGGTTGTGGTCTGCGCCGGAATGGGCGCTGCGCGCGCGGAGATTGCCGTGCAGGCAGCGCTGGCGCGTGGGCCGATTTCCTACCTTTTTTCCGTGGGATGGGCGGGAGCCTTGAAGTCGGAATTTTTCGCTGGTTCCATTTATCATCCGGCCTACGTGGTGGATGCCGCAACCAATCAAAAATTTACGGCGGTGGCAGGGACGGGCACGTTGGTAACGGTAGCCAAGGTTGCCAACGCGCAGGAAAAGCGGGCGCTTGCGGTGGAGTTCGATGCCGAGTATGTAGATATGGAAGCAGCCACAGTGGCGCGCCTGGCGGCAGAAAATAAAATTCCCTTTGCCGCCGTCAAGACCATCTCGGATGAATGCGAGGATGCGCCACCGGAGTTGCTCCAGGCATTTACCACCGACGATGGATGGATTCGCGAAAAGGCATTTGCCCTGCATGTCGCGCTGCGGCCCTGGATGTGGCTGGCGACGATGCGCATGGCGCGAACCGCATCTGCGTCGGCGCGAAATCTTTGTCAGGAATTGCATCGTATTCTACTGGCATACCAAACACATGGAACGAACGAAAATGGATAAACGATCAATGGCGGCAGCGGCATTCTCTGGAATCGAGGCGCAATCCTTTACGGTGCCGTCCACCATGCGCGCGGCAGTTTATCGCGGCATCAACGATGTGCGCGTGGAAACTATTCCGGTTCCGGCGATCAGCGAGGGCGAGGTGCTGGTGCGCATCCACACCTGCGGCATCTGTGGTACCGATCTGAAAAAAATTCATACAGGATCGCATACCGCGCCGCGCATCTTTGGGCATGAGATGGCTGGAACCATCGTTGCGCTGGGCGCTGGCGTGCAGGGCTGGCAGGTTGGGGATCGCGTGATGGCCTTCCATCATATTCCCTGCGGCGAATGTTATTACTGCCACAAGAAGACCTTCGCGCAGTGCTCCGTGTACAAGCGCGTTGGCTGCACGGCGGGGTTCGAGCCTGCTGGCGGCGGCTTTGCCGAGTACATCCGCGTGATGGATTGGATTGTGCAGCGCGGCATGATTCGCATTCCCGACGATGTTCCTTTTGAGCAGGCATCCTTTATTGAGCCGGTCAATACATGCCTGAAAGCGGTGCGAAATTTACATCTTGCCTCGGATGAAACGGTGCTTGTCATCGGCCAAGGCCCCATTGGAATTCTTCTGGCTGCGCTGGCGCAACGGACAGGCGCAAAGATTCTTACTTCTGATCTGTATTCCTCGCGGCATCGGGTTGCGGCGGGTTTTGGATTGACGCGCTCCATCGACGCGAGCTGCGAAGATGTTGTTGCTGCCGCCAAAGAGCATTCCGATGGTCGTGGCGCGGATGCCGTGATTCTTGCCGTGGCGGGCAATGCGTTGATTCGTACCGCAATGGACGCGGCTCGTCCGGGAGGGCGTGTACTTCTCTTTGCGCAGACGCAGCATGGCGAGGCCGGAATCGATCCGGCAGCAGTCTGCATGGACGAAAAATCTCTGCTTGGCTCGTACAGCGCCTCGGTTGAAATTCAGGACGAAGGCGTGCAGCAAGTATTGCAGGGCTATCATTCCGGCTTTGATTTGACTCCGCTGATCTCGCATCGCTTCTCGCTGGAGCAGGCTGCGGAGGCCATTCAATTTGCGTCGCAACCCAGGCCGGATTCGCTAAAAATCGTGATTCAACCCAATCCGGCCTAGCTCTGCGAAAATAGAAGCATTGAGATGATGACGCAAACCATGAAAGCGGCTGTCCTCTACGGCAAAGAAGACCTGCGCATCGAGCGCCTTCCCATTCCAGAGCCAGCGGAGGGTGAGGTGATTGTGCGCGTGCGCGCCGCGCTCACCTGCGGGACGGACTTGAAGGTCTACCGTCGCGGCTATCACGCAAAAATGTTGCAGCCGCCCATTCCCTTTGGACACGAGCTTTCCGGACACGTTGCGATGGTGGGCGCGGGTGTTGCTGATTTCCACGAAGGCGACCGCGTGGTTGCGTTGAACTCCGCGCCGTGCGGCGCTTGCTATTTTTGCCGTCGCGGGCAGGAGAATCTTTGCGACGATCTGCTCTTCAACAACGGAGCGTATGCGGAGTATATTCGCATTCCGGCGCGCATCGTGGCAAAGAACATGCTTCATGTGCCGGAGTCTGTCCCGCTGGAACACGCGGCCATGACCGAGCCGCTGGCCTGCGTGGTGCATGGCATGGAAGAGACCGGCGTGCAGCCGGGAAATCAAATCGTTGTGATCGGAGCCGGGCCGATTGGCCTGATGTTCATTCATCTCGCGCATCAGATGGGAGCCAATGTTATCGCTGTCGTTAGACGAGATGCGCAGGCGAAAACGGCGAAGGCATTGGGGGCCAGTCATGTTGTGGATGCAGGCGTAGTGGAAGATGTGGTCGCCGCAGTGCGCGCGTTGACGCCGGGGCATCGCGGCGCGAATGCGGTGATTGAGGCTGTGGCCATGCCGCAGACCTGGCAATGGGCCGTGGATATGGTTTGCAAAGGCGGCGTGGTCAATTTTTTTGGCGGGTGTGCAGCGGGAACCACAGTGGCGCTGGATACCAATCGGCTGCATTACAACAATCTCACCTTGCGCGCGAGTTTTCATCATCGACCCTCGGTGTGCCGGAGCGCATTTGAGTGGATTGCCAGCGGCAAATTTTCGAGTGCTGCTTTTCTCACCGGACGAGCGTCTCTTGATGACATTGTTCCGGTCTTTGCGCGCATGATGGATCGCGGGACGCATCCGTCGAGCGCGGACATAAAAACGGTGATTCTTCCCTGAGAAAAACAATGACAATCCAAACAACATCAATCGACGTTGCGGCACTGGAGGCTGGATGGAAAAAACTTCCCGCGCTCTATCGAATGCCAGCTCAAGTTCCGACGCTGGAAGAGGCGCAGCTATTTTGTCGTCGGCTCACGGAATCGCACTATGAGAATTTCCATGTCGCCTCATGGTTTTTGCCGGAGCGTTTGCGTCCGCACTTTCAAAGCATCTACGCCTATTGCCGCATCTCAGACGATCTTGGCGATGAAGTGGGAGACACGCAACAATCGCTTGCGCTGCTCGATTTCTGGGGAGCGGAACTGGATGCCTGCTATCGCGGAGAGATGCGTCATCCGGTCTTTGTCGCGCTCGCGGAGACGATACGGCGATGCGAAATTCCCAAAGAGCCATTTGCAAATCTTCTGATCGCTTTTCGCCAGGATCAAACAGTGCAGCGCTACGAGACGATGCAGGATGTGTTGGGCTACTGCCAAAACTCGGCCAATCCTGTGGGGCATCTGGTGCTTTATGCAAGCGGCTATCGCGACCCGGAACGCTTCGCGCTCTCGGACTTCACCTGTACCGCGCTGCAACTGGCAAATTTCTGGCAGGATGTCAGCGTGGATTTCCAGAAGAATCGCATCTATCTGCCGCAGGCAGATATGCGGCGGTTTGGAGTGAGCGAAGAACAAATTCGAGAGCGCCGCTGCACCACGGAATTTCGCGCGCTGATGCAATATGAAGTGGAATATACGCGCGATCTTCTCCGCAAGGGAATGCCGCTGATCGGGCGGCTGGATGCTGAACTGGCCATCGACATTGATCTATTCAGTCGCGGCGGAATGGAGATTCTACGCGCCATTGAACGGCAGCATTACGATGTGTTGCGCGCGCGGCCCGCAATCAGCAAGCCGCGCAAACTGGGTTTGCTGTTGCTCGCCCTCGCGAAGAAGATGACGACGAGGAGAGCAGAGTGAGTCTTTCCATTGAACAGTCGTATACGGTTTGCAGGAAGATCGCCCGCAGCGAAGCCAAAAATTTTTATTATGCATTTCTTGTTTTGCCCCGGCACAAACGATCTGCCATGTGCGCGATGTATGCGTTCATGCGCCATGCGGATGATCTTGCGGATGACGAGAGTATTCCACTGGAGGAGCGCCGTCAACGGGCGGCGGCGTGGTTGGAGGAGTGGCACCGCGTTGCTGCTGGCGCTGTAACGGAAAACCCTGTGTTCCTTGCCGTGCGCGATGTGCAGCAGCGTTTTGCAATCTCGAACGAGTTGCTCGACCAGCTTGTGCAGGGCACGATGATGGATCTGATGCCGCAGCCGGAGAACGGGCGCGGAGTGGGCGCGGAGCTTCCGCAAGAGACAGAAGACGCTTCCAGCGGCCATCCCTTTCTTGTCTATCGCACCTTTGATGACTTGTATCGGTATTGTTATTACGTTGCCTCTGTCGTGGGTCTGGTCTGCATTCGCGTTTTCGGATATCAGGATGCGCGCGCGGAAAAACTCGCGGAAGAAACGGGGATTGCGTTTCAACTCACCAACATTCTGCGCGATGTTCGGGAGGATGCGGAACGTGGGCGCGTATATCTTCCGCTGGAGGATTTGCGTCGCTACGGCCTGACGGCGGAGGAAGTGGCGGCGATGCGGGGCGATGCGCCGATGTCACTGGCGGCGCATTCGCTTTTAGAGATGGAGGCCCAACGCGCACGCAAGTATTACGCCGCTGCTGAGGCGCTGCTGCCAATGATTTCACCGGACAGTCGGCCAGCGCTCTGGGTTCTGGTGGCTGTCTACCGGCGTTTATTGGAGCATATTACGGCGCGGCGATACCAGGTTTTTTCTGGAAAAATAAAAGTTCCAACACATGAAAAGATCGCCATCCTGCTGCGTGGTCTGTGGATGGTTTTGCGCGCGCGATTGTTGTCGCGCGCATAGATTTTTACATCGAACGGAGATGGATTGACGACTGCGATGGAAGCAACGGATTTCGCGCCACGCGATGCAGACCGCGCTGTGTGCGATGTCGTGGTTGTTGGCGGCGGGCTTGCGGGCCTTGCCTCCGCCTGCGCGTTGGCCGATGCGGGCTATCGTGTGCAATTGCTGGAGCGCCGTCCTTACGTTGGCGGGCGCGCCTCTTCCTACGAGCATCCCGGCACAGGGGAGATCGTTGATAACTGTCAGCATTTGCTGTTGGGCAGTTGCACCAATCTCATCGACCTGTATCGCAGGCTGGGCGTTGAGAATCGCATCCAGTGGTTTGATCGTTTTACATTTCTTGAGCCGGGCGGACGGCGCAGCGATTTATATCCGGGAGCTTTGCCCGCTCCGCTGCACAATACCTTTTCCTTTCTTGCGGCGCGGGCTTTCACGCTGTCGGATAAGCTGGCGATTGCCCGCGCCATGATGGCGCTGCTGCAAGGCGTGCCGGAAGACACTGCGGAAGATTTCGCGCATTGGCTGGAGCGGCATGGACAGACGCGGGCATCGGTGGAGCGCTTTTGGAAGCCCTTGATGCACAGCGCGCTGAATGATGATCTGGATCGCTTGTCCGTTCGTTATGCCGGAATGGTGATTCGCAGTTCGTTTATGAGTTCGCCGATCGCAGGGCGCATGGGATTTCCAACCATTCCATTAAGCGAACTGTACCATCACGCCGTGGCATATATTCGCGCGCGTGGTGGCGAGGTGCTGCTGCGCGTCAGCGCCGAAGGATTTTCTTTTCATCCAGAAAGTCATCGCTGGACGGTGATGGGGCAGGGAATCCGCATCGACGCAGGTGCCGTTATTCTGGCGCTACCCTTTGAAGCGACGCAGAAATTGTTGCCGATGTTGCCAGCGCTGGCTTCGGGTGCGCAGAACAAATTGCCGGATCAGCTTGCACACTTTGAACATTCGCCCATCACGGGGATTCATCTTTGGTTTGATCGAAAAATTACAGAATTGCCGCACGCGGTTTTGCTGGACACGACAATTCAGTGGATGTTCAACAAGTCGCTCTTACAGCCACAGACACGCGCCAACGCTGCGGGGGATTATCTCGAACTGGTGGTGAGCGCATCGAAGACGCTGGTGCCGATGCAGCGGCAGGAGATCCTTGATCTGGCGCTGCGTGAGCTTGCGGAATTTTTTCCCGCAGCGCGGCAGGCAAATTTGTTGAAGGCCACAGTTGTAAAGGAAGTGCGCGCAACCTTTTGCGTTACGCCGGGATTGGATGCCCATCGTCCCGGCCCGATCACGGCATGGCCTGGGATTTTTCTGGCCGGAGATTGGACGGCGACAGGCTGGCCTGCAACGATGGAAGGCGCGGTTCGCAGCGGATATTTGGCAGCGGAGGCATATACGCGCAACCAAAACCACGAGCAAAAATTTCTGCAAGCCGATCTACCCGTGCAGGGATTCATGCGGATATTTGGGTAGGTTCGAGGACAGATTCGTCGTTCAGCGCGAGATGAGCAACACGCCCAGGCAGACGCAGACAGCGGCAAACCAGCGTCGCCGATCCACATTTTCCTTCAAAATCCATTTGGCGGCGAAGGCGTTGGTTACAAAGGTGAGCGCAGCAGAAGCGGGCGCAACCAGACTGACATCCGCCCAGCTCAGGGCGAAGAGCAGCGCGAAAAAGCTGAGCGCCATACAGAGCACGCCAAAGAGAAAACGCAGATTCCCCAACACGGCGCGGATCGCGCCACGCAAGCCGGAGCGAGCGCGAATGTCGTCGAAGTCGCCAATATGGCGCATGGCTCCCGCGAGGGAAACATCGCCAGCCGTGGCCAGCACCACGATGGTTCCAATCATCAACCAGACGCTGGGATCGGCAACATGCTTCACGGCAGGTCTCCTTCTGCCTGCGCGGCAGCCTGTCCTGCAAGTACGGGCGTGGCAGTTTCCATCGGCGTGTGCGGAGTGTACGATGGCCCGCGTGTTACAAAGCCAACGCCCAGCGTGATGAGAAGGATGCCAGTCCAACGCGCCAAAGAGACTGGTTCATGCAGCCAGAATTTCGACAGCAGCGCGATGAGCACGTAGCCGAAGGATGTGGCGGGCAGCACAAAGGTCAGGTCGGCCCAGGAGAGCGCCGTCAGGTAGGCGGCAAAGAAGCCCAGCAGCAGTGCGACTCCGGCAATTACCCAGGGAGTGCGCATGGCGAGCAGCAGGCTGGAGAGATGATGGATCGAGACTGGCCCCATCTGTCTCATGCCAATGCTCAGAAAGGTATCGCCAAAGGAGGCGGTGAGCATGATGGCGATCAAAACCAGATAACGTCGAAAGGTCAGAGTCGATTGCATGGGGAAGATTTTTGAACTCCTGTTACGACTCGTCAAAGAAAAAAGCGGTCAGCCAAGATGCTGCCGACCGCCTCTCGACATTTCCGCGCGCGCGTTTGGGCGGCCTACGCCCCAGCCCGTGCAGCTTCTGCGGCGGTGGCGGCTTTGTCGCGCTTGGTTTGGGCCACGGCGCGATTGCGTTGCGCGCGCAGCTTCATAAATGCCTTCGCCTCCACGTAGAGGCGGCCCAGGTCGCGATTGATGATGGCCTTGCTCACCACGCGCCATGCAGCTTTGGGGCGGAAGTAATACTCGTCGTAAAAGCGATGCACCATTTCGAGTACGTATTCCGTTGGCAGGTTGGGGTATTCGACGTGCGCGAGTTGGTGGCCACCTTCATCGACCATTTGTCCGCCGTTGATGATGAAGCCATTTGCTTTGGCAAAGTCGTGGAACTCCGTGCCAGGGTAGGCGTGCGCAATCGACACCTGAATGGTTTCGACATCCAGCGACTTGGCGAAGTTGATGGTGTTGCGAATGGACTCCTTGGTCTCTCCGGGCAGGCCGAGGATAAAATCGCCGTGGATGGTCAGGCCGAGATCGTGACAATCGCGGGTAAAGTCGCGCGCGCGCTCGACGGTGGCGCCCTTTTTGATGTTCTTCAGAATTTGCGGGTCGCCAGATTCAAAGCCGACGATGAGCAGGCGACAGCCAGCCTCGCGCATGGCCTTGAGCGTCTCACGGTCAGTGGTGACACGCGAGGTGCAAGACCAGGTCAGCTTCAGCGGCTTCAGCTTCTCGCATAGTTCGATGGTGCGCGCTTTTTGGATGTTGAATGTGTCGTCGTCGAAGAAGTACTCCTTCACATGCGGAAAGAGTTCCTTGGCGTGGGCCATCTCCGCGGCCACATCATCGGTGGAGCGCTTGCGCCACGCATGACCGCTCAGGGTCTGCGGCCACAGGCAGAAGGTGCATTGCGCCGGACAGCCGCGAGTGGAGTAAAGCGAGACATACGGGTGCAGCAGGAAGGGAACGTTGTAGCGCGTTACGTCCATGTCGCGCGCATAAATATCCGTAACCCAGGGCAGATTCGGGCGGTCGAGATTTTCAATTTGCGGGCGGTCGGGATTGTGCGCGATTTGTCCGTTCTTGCGATAGCTGATGCCAAGAATCTCATCAAGCGGCTTGCCGTTGGCGTACTCCACCACGGAGAAGTCAAACTCGCGGCGGCAGACGAAATCAATCACGGGGCACTCGTTCAGAGCGCGATCCGGGGAGGTGGTTACTGGCGGGCCGACAAACGCAATCTTGATGGAGGGATTGGCCTCTTTGATGGCCTCGGCCAGCTTGTGGTCACCCGTCCAGCCGGGAGTGCTGGTGAAGAGCACCAGAAATTCATACTGCTTGGCGATTTCAATCGTCTCTTCCGCCGAGACGTGATGCGGCGGCGCGTCGAGCAGTCGGGAGCCTTCCAGCAAGCCTGCCGGATAGGCGAGCCAGACCGGATACCAGTAGGACTCAATCTCGCGTGTGGCAGGCCAGCGCGAACTGGCGCCACCGTCAAAGTTTTTGAAAGAGGGCGGGTTGAGGAAAAGCGTTTTCAAGGGCATAGCGTATGCCTCGATTTTAGCATCTCCGGGGGTAACAAGGCAGGGGAGTGCGCCGGGGAAGAAGCAAACATTCCAGAACAGGGGGCCAGAACGGGGGGGGCGATACATGGGAAACGCAGGAAATTTAGGAGCGAATGCATGGAAAGCGGGTGAGGTTCCGGCTGACGCGATTCTCCTTCGCCGGAAAATTCAGAGGAGGAAATCACGAAAAATCCTCGATTCCTCACCCCCTCAACACGGGGCGCAACCCAATGCTTCGCATGGTCGCAGCATTGGGAGTTTCTGCTCGTTACACGCCACCTGCTAACAGTGGATGCGGCGTTGGCATTCGGTGGTTTTCTGCACTGTTGAGAATCTTCGTTGGGCTTCGCATAAACCTGGGCAGGTAGGGAGATAAATATAAGATCGTGACGAGCTACCCATTGTTCATCCCATTGCATCTCTTGTAAATGCAGCGGTTGTAAGGGTATGGCCGATATTCCTATTTTCATGGAAGGCACGGTTCATATCCAACTGACATCAGGGAGAGATACTCATGATTACGATCATTCTCATAATTCTTGTATTGGCTTTTCTGGGCGCGATTCCAACCTGGCCTCACAGTCGCAGTTGGGGATATTACCCAAGCGGTGGCTTAGGACTCATCGTGCTGATTCTTATTGTTCTCTTGCTGCTTCGCGTGATTTGACGGGCCTGTAACATGGTAGAGCGCGGTGGCGGCATTTCAGGACGCGCTTCCAGCCTGAATGTTCCCTGACTGGAGCGCAATATGCGCGGCGCGTACCTCGGCAGCGGTGAAGAGCGCGAAAAACGGCGCTCCCGCTGCGGCAGCTTCCACGGCGGCGCGGCCATTCATCTCCTGGCGATCCACCAGGCAGAGCACGCCGACAACTTCCATGCCCGCCTCGCGCGCGGCCTGGATCGCGTTGATGGTGGAACCCCCCGTGGTGCAGACATCATCCACAATTACAACGCGCGCGCCGGTCTGGCAGAAGCCTTCGACGCGGCGGCCTGTGCCGTGGGCCTTTTCGGCCTTGCGGACGAGGAAACCGTGGACATACGGTGCGTCGGGATGCTTGACATGATCCCATGCGCTGGCCGAGGCAATGTTGGAGACCAGCGGGTCTGCGCCCATCGTGAGTCCGCCGACGGCTGCGGGGCGCAGATTGTGTTCGCGGATCAGATCGTAGAAGACCAACCCGGCAAGGCGTCCGCCTTCAGCATGGAGCGTGGTGGTTCGGCAGTCGATGTAGTAATCGCTGCGCGCGCCAGAGGAGAGGACAAAATCCCCCAGGCGAAAGGAGTGTTGCGCGATCAAGTTGAGAAGGGCGTTCCGATGGTCGGTCATGTTCTATGCAAATTGTAGCGGACTGGTTGTCCAGACAACTCCCATGTCTCAAAATCGAGACATGGGGCACCCGCTAATCGCTAGCAGCTAGTTTTTTAATTGTTCCAGATGCGTGAAGCCGCCGCTGGTCAAAAACATGGCTACAAAAATGGAAAGGTTGTAGGTTACATGAACCAGGGTCGAGGCGGCGAGCGATCCGGTGCGCTGGCGCACCGCTGTCAAAGCCATACTGACGAGGAAGACCAGGAATAACGGGGAGGTTGCATGGCCAAGTTGCTGCGCGTGGAGCAGCGCGAATGGAATGCTGCTTAGCACGGCGGCTCCTGTCATTCCTGTCCAGCTCCAGCGGCGCAGCGCGGGGTAGAGGAAGCCGCGAAAGGCCAGCTCCTCAAACGCTGGCGCGACCAGCGTGCCAAAGAAGACGACCAGCCAGGCATCAAGCGGAGTGTGAAAAAAATCATCCACGGGCATTTCCTTCGGCATCGGCAAATCGTTGGAGGCAAGCTGGATGACCACGGCCAGCGCGATGCCCACTCCCAGCAATAAGACTGCGTATTTGCGGACGGCGGAAACATTCCAGCACACGCCCTTCGCAAAGGGACGGTTCCAGGCCCGTGGAAACAGGGCAAGCGCAATCAACATCGTGCAGCCGTAGGCAAATCCCATGATGGGAAGGATGAAGCGGGGCTGTTGCTCAAGCTGTTGCAGTGTTGTTCCGCCAAAGAGGTGCCAGTGCAACGCCACCGCAGCGCCTCCGCTCTGCATGGCGAACATCAGGCAGGCGGCAATGGCGAAAAAGGCCACGGCATCCAGAAATCCTGGCCCACCTTCGGCGTGTTCGCGGCGCGCTGACGAGGGATCCTCCGGGGTTGGCGACAGGATCGAAATCATTTCCGGTTCAAACATCATGCGACCCCTTTTCGCGCCGATTTGTTTGCGGCGGTCTTGTCTTTGGCGGTCTTACTTTTTTCTGGTTTGCTTGCGATGTTTTTTGTTGGCGCAACCTGCGGTTCAGATGCGACAGAAGGTTCGCGTCCATTTTTCGCGCCGGAGAAATATCGAGCCAATAATTTTCCGGTATGCGAAGTGGGACAGGCGGCGATCTGCGCGGGCACTCCTTCGGCGACAATGCTTCCACCTGCGGTTCCACCCTCCGGCCCCAGGTCAACGATCCAATCGGCGGTGCGGATCACGTCCAGATTGTGCTCGATAATGAGGATCGTATTGCCCAGATCGGTCAGTCGATGCAGCACCTCCAGCAGCTTGCGCACGTCGTCGAAGTGCAGCCCGGTGGTTGGCTCATCCAGCAGGTAGAGCGTGCGTCCGGTCTGGCGCTTGGAGAGTTCTCTGGCCAGCTTCATGCGCTGCGCCTCTCCGCCAGAGAGCGTCGTGGCCGACTGGCCCAAGTGTACATAGCCCAGGCCGACATCGTTCAGCGTCTCCAGTTTTTGCCGTGCTTGTGGAATATCAGCCAGCACGGGGAGCGCGTCGGCGATGGGCAACTCCAAAATATCCGCGATGGAGTAGCCGTTGAAGCGCACGGCGAGTGTCTCCTGATTGTAGCGGCGGCCCAGGCAGACTTCACACTGCACGTACACGTCGGGCAAAAAGTTCATCTCGATGCGGCGTTGGCCATCGCCGTGGCAGGCCTCGCAGCGTCCTCCGGGAACGTTGAAGGAGAAGCGGCCCGCCTTATAGCCGCGCTCGCGTGACTCCGGCAGCATGGCAAACAGGTCGCGGATGGCAGTAAAAACGCCAGTGTACGTGGCGGGATTGGAGCGTGGCGTGCGTCCAATAGGGGACTGGTCGATCTGCACCACTTTGTCGATCTGGTCAGCGCCCGTGATGCGCGTATGCTCGCCGGGATCTTCGCGGGAGCCGTAGAGATTTTGCGCCAGGGCGCGATAGAGCGTGTCATTGACCAGCGTGCTTTTTCCCGATCCAGAGACGCCAGTGACGACCGTCAGAACGCCGAGCGGGAATCGCGCTGTTACATTCTGTAAATTGTGGCTGCGCGCGCCTTCGACGGTGAGCCATTTGCCAGTGAGCGGGCGCGGCGTGGCGCGTGGCACCGCCTCCAACTTTCCGGCGAGATACTGCCCGGTCAGCGAGGATGGTTCCGCCATAATCTCCGCCGGAGTGCCCCGCGCAATTACCTCGCCGCCCAGCCGTCCTGCGCCGGGGCCAAGGTCAAGTACATAATCGGCGCGGCGAATGGTGTCCTCATCGTGTTCGACGACCAGCACGGTATTGCCCAGGTCGCGCAGCGCGATCAGCGCGGCGATCAGGCGGTCATTGTCCCGCTGATGCAGGCCGATGGAGGGTTCATCCAGCACATAGAGAACGCCGCGCAGCCGGGAGCCAATCTGCGTGGCTAGGCGGATGCGTTGTCCTTCGCCGCCAGAGAGCGTGGCCGCGCTGCGATCCAGCGCCAGATAGCCCAGGCCGACGGCGTTCAGAAACTCCAGCCGCTCGACGATCTCGTGCTGCAAGCGGTCGGTGAGGAGCCGTTCTCGCTCGGTAAAGGTAAAGGCGCGCGCGGCTGCCAGAGCCTGCGTCAGAGGCAGCGCGGTAAAGTCCGCGATGGATTGCCCGTTGACCCGCACGGAGAGTGATTCGGGCCGTAGCCGCCTGCCGTGGCACTCCGGGCACAGGGAGGCGGACATGTATCGCAGCAGCCATTGTTTGTAGCCGTCAGTGTTGGCCTCTTCCAGCGAGTCACGCAGCCAGGCCAGAATGCCATGAAATCCAGTGCGTCCGCCTTCGGAGCGATCCGGGCCGACCAGCAGCAACATCTGGTGCTTTGGAGGCAGTTGTTCAAAGGGGGTACGCAGATTGATCTTGTAGCGTTCCGCAGCCAGATGAATCAGCTTGTGCAGATATTGGGAGCTGCCGCCCGGCCCCAGCGCTCCATCGAGCAGCGGCTTCGACCAGTCCACGATCACCTTGGCCGGGTCGAAATCATAAATACTGCCGAGGCCGTTGCAATGCGGGCAGGCTCCGTAGGCGCTGTTGAAGGAAAAACTTCGCGGCTCCAGCTTGGGCACGTTGATGCCGCAATCCGGGCAGGCCATCGACGAAGAGTACAACTGCTCCTCGACCGGCCCGCCATTGGAGCCGGTAATGGCCACCAGCACCAATCCGCCTGTCATCTGCAAGGCCTTGGCAACGGCGGTCTCCAGACGTTTCTCCAGCCCTGGCTTCACAATCACGCGATCCACAATGGCTTCGATGGTGTGATTCTTGCGCTTCTCCAGGCGAATTTCTTCGGTCAGGTCGAGAATTTCTCCGTCGATGCGCGCGCGAAATCCCTGCTGGTCGAGCTTTTCCAGTTCTTCGCGAAACTCCCCCTTGCGCCCCCGCACGATTGGAGCGTAGATGGTGACGCGCTCACCCTGTCCCAGTCGCTGGACGCGATCCACGATCTGCTCCGCCGACTGGCGCGAGATGGGCTGGCCGCACTTTGGGCAATGGGGTACGCCGACGGAGGCGTAGAGAAGGCGTAGGTAATCGTAAATCTCCGTGATGGTGCCGACGGTCGAGCGCGGGCTGCGGCTGGTGGTCTTCTGCTCAATGGAGATGGCCGGACTTAATCCTTCGATGGAGTCCACATCGGGCCGCTCCATTTGATCGAGAAACTGCCGCGCATAGGCGGAGAGCGTCTCCACATAGCGGCGCTGTCCTTCGGCGTAGATGGTGTCAAAGGCCAGCGAGGATTTTCCGGAGCCAGACAGTCCTGTAACGACGGTGAACGAGTTCCGTGGAATCTCGACCGTGATGTTCTTCAGGTTGTGCTGGCGCGCACCGCGCACGGTAATACTGCGAATAGGCATTCTCTAATGAGATTCCGGGGTTAGGGTTCGCCTGTCAAGGCGGGCAATTTTGGAACGTGATGCAGCGCATTGCGCCGGGGGAATCTTAGGAGGCAATAAGCTCGCCTGTCGCCATGCCGACAATCTCTGAGAGAATACCATCCGTGCGGAAGAATGCTTCCGCAGACGTTTTGAAGACAGTTGGAATCGGATGCTGAAAATCCGCGATGGAACGATGCTGACCGCGTGAACGCATGGAAATGGAGGTCGTCGCATGTTGATGCTTTTGGTTGTATGTGCTTGCCTGGCTGCTCTGGCGTTGGGTGTCGTTGCGGCGTATGCAATCTGTCGAGGCATCCTTTTGTTCTTTCGCCATCGCGCGCAGTTCCATGCCGACAGCGCCGTGGTTGTATCTGCTGGAGCGGCGCATTCCTCACTCTGATTGGCCTGAGTAGGACAGGGCGGCGGTGTTCCCCTATTACGAAAGGAATGCGCGCTACTTCGAGGAAATCGACAGCACGAGTTTCCTGGGGGGATGCGTGGCATCTCCGCCGATAATCAAGTAGTTGTAGGGGAGTCCATCCAGCAAGGTGCTTAGCGTCTGATTGGCCGTTCCCGGCCCATACTGGCCATACACGCGCACATCGCTGTTCAATCCCTCCACCGTCATCCCGGTTAGCCGCGTCACTTCCGCAAGAATTTGCTTGAGGCTGGCGTTCTTTGCTTTGATGGTGAGTTGATGGTTGACGTATTGAACGTCGGCGGGCACGGCTGGCTGGTGCGCCGGAGGAATCGGGTATACGGGATACACAGGCGCTGGCGGCGGTGGTGGTGGCGGCGGCGGTGGCGGCGGCGGCGCTGGCTTGGCGGTATGGGCTGTACGTTTGGCGGCGCGGCGCTGCACGCGGCGGTAGGCATGGGGGCGCGATTTGTGTTGCGATGGTGTCGTGGAAGTCGCAGATGGCTTGGGAGATGCCGCGCCGATTGGATGCGCGATCACGCTTGCAGATTGTTTCGGTACCGGGGGCTTCGGCCTCACAGGGGATTTTTTGCAGCCGGACACGATGCAGGCAAAGGCCAGAAGGCGCAGATACAGGAGGCTTTGTCTCCAGAAACGACGTTCGCGCATGGCCTTTGGCATTGTGTACTAGACTAGCAGTGTTTTGTATGAGTGGGGAGAGACGTTTGCTGACGCGCTGCCAGGCTCCAGGGAATTCGAGATTCTTTTCGGTCATCGTATGTGCGCTCCTGCTGGTTGGCGCGGGCGCTGGATTGCAGGGTCAGACCTGCACCACGCAGGCGGAGATGCAGAAGGCGGAGCGCAATGCTCTGGTCGCTGTGAGCCGGCAATTGTCGCAGCGCGTTGCTGCAAACGATACGCAGGCGCTCCAGGCAGACATTGCGCCGCAAGCGGCTGCTGATGCCACGGGCATCCTGCACGCCATTTCGGATGTTGCGGCCACAGTAACGAACGCAACCTTTACGGTAGACAATTTGTATTTGCTGGATGCAGCGAATGTGAAGCCGGGAGAAACGCCGGTGCGCTTTTACTGTGGCGTGTTTAATCATCCAGGGCGCGTGGTTCTCACTTTTGGCGTGCTGCCGCAGGCGCGGTATGCTCTGGCGCTCATTCATGCCACGGGCGTGTCGAATCCGCAACAGATTGCCGTCATTTTTGCAGAGGCGAAAGGAAAATGGAAGCTGGCTGGATTTTCTTTTCGTCCGCTGACGATTAGCGGTCACGATAGCGTATGGTACTGGAAACAAGCTCGCGCTTACGCCGAAAAAAATGAGAAATGGAATGCGTATTTTTACGATGAGACGGCGCGCTATCTGGCCGCGCCTGCGGATTATCTGAGCAGCGCGAATCTGGACAAGCTGATGCAGGAGCAGACATCCGTGCAGCCCGCCGGACTGCCCGGAGCGCAGCCCATGCAGCTCCCGGCAAAAGGGCAGAGCTTTGCGATTACGCAAATGGAAACCAGTGGCGACCTTGGGGGACTCGATCTTGTGATCCATTACAACGCGGCAGACAACGTGAAAGGCGCGAACAATTACAACGCGGCAGACAACGTGAAAGGCGCGAACAATCTGACAGCCGTGCGTCGGCAGAATATTGCTGTCATGCAGGCCATGTTGCAGGCGCATCCAGAATTGAAAGATGCCTTTCATGGGCTTTGGGTTTACGCCGTTATTCCCGGCCAGACTTCGTTCGGGATTGAACTTCCCATGCAGCAAATTCCTTGAGGGTATCTGCCACTTCGTTGTAGCGCATGATATCTTCAAGCAGTGCGGGGTTGCTTGATCGACGCGACAGCAAGGGTTAATTCCAACAAGGGAGTGACGTGGTACGCATGAGCGCAACGAAAGAAAAATTACTTTCTCATATCATCGCAGAACGTCGAGCCACGCCAAGTTTTGATGGCACGCCAATTCCAGAGGCAGACCTGAAGAAGATTCTTGATGCAGGGCTGCATGCGCCCAGTGGATACAACATGCAGCCGTGGCGTTTTGTTGTTGTTCGCAGCCCGGAACAAAAAAAGCGTCTGCGTCTGGCCAGCTTCAACCAGGCCAAAATCGAGGAGGCTTCGGCTATGATCGTCGCCTGTGGGGATGCCGATGGCTGGCGCAATGGAGATTTGGACGAGATGCTGCGTCTGGGCAAGGAGGGTGGCATGTCAGAAAGTTATTCCGAGCAGGCGCGCCAAAGCATTCCCGGTTATTTGTCGAATCATCCGAACATGGCCATGTGGCTGAACCGGCAGGTGATGATTGCCTTTACGCACATGCTGTTGATGGCCGAGGCGCTCGGCTACGATACGGCTCCGATGGAAGGTTTTGAGCAGGAAAAAGTTCGCGAGGTTTTGAAGCTGCCACTGAGTTACCACGTGGTCGCGTTGTTGGCCGTCGGCCACCTGAAAGGCGCGGACAAGCCTAATGGCGGACGCTTTGCGCGCTCTCGCGTCGTCTTCGATGAGGAGTTTGGCCGGCACATGCGCTAAACCTGTTCGAGCCAACACACGATCAAAACAAGATGACAGAATGATGGCTACGTTGGACAATCCGCCGGAAACGCTTGTGGCAAAGATACCTCGTCCCTGGTCGAGGAAGCGGCGTGCGGCGCGGTATTTGGGGCTGGGTATCCTCATCTCTTTATTTCTCGTCAGTGCTGTGGTGTATGAGCGGCCCATGTGGGTAGTCGATCATGGCATTTGTTTGCAGCTTGCGGTGGATGGCATCCACAGTGAATATGCGCAGGTCGGGCCGTATCGTGTGCATTATTTTGTGGGCGGGCGCGGCACGCCGCTGTTGCTGATTCATGGTTTGGGATCGCGCGCGGAGGATTGGGCGCCTGCGATGCCCATGTTCACGCGGAATGGGTTTCGCGTCTATGCCATTGACCTGCTGGGCTGCGGACGAACCGACCATCCCGACATTGCATATACCCTCCAGCAGCAGGTGGATATGGCGCGCCAGTTCCTTGGCGCGATGCACATTCAGCAGGCCGATGTTGCAGGCTGGTCTCTGGGTGGATGGATTGCGCTGAAACTGGCAGCCGAATCTCCGCAGACGGTGCAACGGCTTGTTCTCTATGACAGCGCGGGCCTGGACTTCCATGTTCCTTTCGGCCCGGATGTTGTTACTCCAAAAGATCAAGCCGGGCTTGCGCGTTTGTATGCCTTGCTGGTGCCGCACCCTTCGCGCATTCCTGGTTTTCTGGCGCGGGATATTCTGCGCCGACTCAGCAAAAATTACTGGGTGGTTCGCCGGACGCTCAACTCCGCGTTGGCGGGCAGGGACTGGGTGAATGCGCAACTCGGCAGCATTCACATTCCGGTGCTGATTGCCTGGGGAGCGGAGGACGCGCTGATTCCTCCAGAGGTTGCGCAAGAGATGCATCGCGCGATGCCGCAGTCTGTGCTGGAGTTTTATGCCGGGTGCGGACACACCGCGCCTGCGACCTGCGCCCGGCGCATGGTTCCCAATACGGTGAAGTTTTTACAGAGCGATCCGCCCATGTCCGGCGGCGTATTCAAAAATTGAAGACGCCCCGACCTATTTATTGCCCGACGCTTCCTGCTTTCCCCACTGATATGCGTCGTCCTGTGGCAGGCCGATGTGCGTCAGCACGCGAAAGACGAATTGGCGCGCCATCTCCTCCATGCTGCCGGGATGGTTGTAAAAAGCGGGGATAACCGGGAAGATGGTCGCGCCTGCTTCGGCGGCAAGGCTCATATTTCGCAGGTGAATTCTGCTGAAGGGTGTTTCCCGGACGCAGAGAAGCAGCGGGCGCTGTTCTTTCAGGCAGACATCGGCGGCGCGTTCGATCAGCGTATCGGCCATGCCGTGCGCAATGCCAGCCAGCGTGCCCATGCTGCATGGAAGCACGATCATGCCGTGGGTGGGATAGCTGCCGCTGGCGATTGCTGCGCCGATGTCCGATGCGGCGTGCAGGAGAATTTTTTCGCTGGCGTGTCCGAGCAGTCGCTCCACCAGATTCGCGCGCCCGTGCAGGCGCAGCTCTTCCGCCAACACGCGCAGGGAGGCTTCCGACGGAATCAAATGCACGCGGGCCACGCGGGCATCCTGATGCAGCAGACGTAGCAACTCACGGGCCAGCATCGCGCCGCTGGCTCCGGTGATGGCGACCGTCAATGTTTTTTCAGCATCCATTCTGATTCAGTCCGCGTCCTGAAGCACGCGCGCAAAGATGGCATCCACATTCGAGAGTTGCCGATGCAGATCGAAGACGCGCTGAAGTTTTTCCGGTGGCAATAAGCGCGCAATCTCCTGATCCGCGCCTACAAGCTCGCGGAAATTTAATTCTTCCTTCCATGCGCGCATGGCGTGTTGCTGCACTCGGCGATAGGCATCCTCGCGCTGCATTCCTGCTTCGGCCAGATCGAGCAACAATTGGCCGGAAAAAATCAGCCCACCAGTAGATTCCAGATTGCGTAGCATTCGCTGCGGATTGACCAGAAGTTTTTTAATCAGCGTGGCCGTTTTGTCCAGCAGATAATCGGCCAGGATTGTGGAATCGGGCAGGATGACGCGCTCCACGGAGGAGTGGGAGATGTCGCGCTCATGCCAGAGCGCGATATTTTCCAGCGCCGGTTGCACATTGCCGCGAAGGATGCGCGCCAGCCCGCTGATCTGCTCGCAGGTGATGGGATTGCGTTTGTGCGGCATGGCGGAGGAGCCTTTTTGTTTTTCGGAGAAAAATTCCTCTGCCTCGCGCACCTCGGTGCGTTGCAGGTGGCGGATTTCGACGGCGATTTTATCAAGGGTCGATGCCAGAATCGCCAGCGTGGAAATGTACGCTGCATGGCGGTCGCGCTGGATGACTTGCGTGGCGATGGGAGCGGGTGTCAGTCCCAGACGCTTGCAGATGGCGGCTTCGTGTTCCGGTTTCAGGTGGCCGAAGGTGCCCACAGCGCCGGAGAGTTTGCCGATGCGCATGTCCTCTGCCGCCGCGTCGAAGCGTTTTAGGTTGCGGCGCATCTCCGCGTACCAGTTCAGCAGTTTGAGGCCGAAGGTGGTTGGTTCGGCGTGGACACCATGCGTGCGCCCGATAGTCGGCGTGTGTTGAAACTCAATGGCGCGATGGCGCAGCACGTCGAGCAGGCGCGTGATGCCCACGCGCAGAAGGACAGAGGCATCTTTAAGCTGCAAAGCCTGCGCGGTATCGACAACATCGTTGGAGGTCAGGCCGTAGTGCAGCCAGCGCGACTCCGGGCCAATCTTTTCCGCGACCGCCGTGGTAAAGGCGATCACGTCATGGCGCACCTCGGCCTCAATCTGCTGGATGCGGGCTACTTCAAACCCGCCACGTTCGCGGATGGCGCGCGCGGCCTCTGCGGGAACAATGCCAAACTCCGCCAGCGTTTCCGACGCAGCGGTTTCCACCGCCAGCCACATGCGGTATTTATTTTCCTCGTTCCAGATGCGGCCCATCGCGGGTCGGGTATAACGGTCGATCACAAAGACTCCTCAGCAAAAGGTATCAGACGAATGGATTGCGCGGGCGCGTAATCATGTGGTTGGGGTTGCGCTAGCGTTTGTGTGCAACGCCAAACAGTTCCGCCATTTCTTTATACAGAAATCCGCTTCCTGGCTTGTAGGGTTGCACCCATTTCCCGTCGAGGACAAACTGCGGAATTGCGCGCTTGCCCACTTGAGCCAGCACCGTGTCCGCAGCTCCCGGCGTGGTCTCAATATCGATTGCCGTGTACGGAATTTTGTGTTGATCCAGAAAGCGCTTTGCCTCGCGGCAATCGGGGCACCAGTCGGCCATGTAAACGATGAGTTCCATATTCCCTATGGTAACTGCGGGACTTCATCCTTGGCGCTATTCGCCATGCCCAATATCCTTCAACACACTTTTTTGTTCCTGAAGAATGACATATTCCTTGCGAATGATCTCTCGAAAGCGCTCTGGAATCTCATCCCAAACATGCAGGTCAACGAGAAAGGGAAGATTGCTTTCGTCCAGGGCGTCTTTCAGTTCAGAGACAGCGGGTCGTTGTTCGGCAGAGGGGAAGGCCACCAGATCGAGATCAGAATTTCGACGCGCAGCGCGCTTGACCCGCGAGCCGTAAGCCCAGACGGCGACATCTGGAATGTATTGCCGCAAGAGATCAAGCAGTATTTTGCGCTGCTCGCTCGTTATGTCCATCGCGGTATCCATTCTCAAGCCTGTCATTTCCAGCTTTGGCCGCTCATCGTTTGATACAGGCCAATGGCATCGCTGATGAAGCTCGCCATGATTGCCAGACACTCCCCGACTTTTTCTCCGCTGTAATCATGTGCCGTGCTGACGCGGGCATCGGCGTATTTGAGCCACTGCTCCACAGAACCAGAAAGTAGATTATTTTGTCCTGCCAGCTTAAGGATAGGCTTGGGGCTATTCGGTGTATCCGCCAGGCCTGTCTCTTCGCTCAGGTAGCGCTTCAGCGTCTTCCAGAGCGTGTCATAGCAGGTCTCAAAGCGCTGAATCACCGACTCGGCAATTCCTTCGCGGTCGATATCGGTCAGTTCGGAGCGATCTTTTGCGCGCTGGAGATTCTCAAACTGAAGCTCAAGATGCTTGAGCGACTTTTGTAGCTTGTCATAGTCGATCATGGCTTCGATGTCTCCGATTCCATTGTGCCGCCATACCCAAGCCTTTTCCATCCGGCGTTCCGGCCTCGCAGGGAACAACCGATGGAGCCAGCACAGACTAAGGATTCTTTTTCAGGAGCGCGGTTTCCTTTGAAAGCTGGCAAACACGCACCAAAGAGTTTTGGTACGGGCAGGGCAGGCGGGTGGACATTGTGGCGGACAGAACCACCCAGCGGACGTGATATGGGGTCAGATATTGCAGCCGCTGCGCATCCGACCACTGGCTCCAGGTGTCTTCCATGCGGGCATCGGCAAGCCACTCTGGAGCGATTTGCGGATAGATGGCTGCAATGCCGCCGTCCTTGCTCCAGTCTGGAAGCGCGCTGCGCTCCGTCATGGCGCGGAAGCCCACAGTGTTTTCGTCGGGCAGAGCCTGGTATCTCGGATCAAGCGCGAAGAGCGCATTGTCAGGAGTATTGTGGCGAATCCAAAGAAACGCCCGCTCCCAGGGATTTTGCGGCGCAGCCCACGGCCATTCCACATGGGCCAGGGCAGGATAGGTGCGAAGCTGCACCGTCAGCATGATTGCGCCAATGGCACCGAAGCAGAGAACCCATGCCAGCATTCGGCGGTGCAGGATGTAACGTCCCAACACGCTGCCCAACGAGAGAAAAAAGATCAGATAAATGAGATGAAACACCCGCAGGGGTTGCAGGCTGGCCAGCATCAGTGGCCCGGAGGTATGTACAAAAAGAATGGAAAATAGCAGCGCGGACACGCCAACGTAGATGGAAGTGGCGCAGACACTACAGAACTTGCCATGCAGGTTGAAGCGATCTCTGGCGCAAAATATCCAGGCAGCCACCAAGGGAGGAAACAGGCCAAATATCTCGTACCATTTCCAACGACTCAGGAAAAAATACGACCGACTGAGCGCCGCAGCGCGATACCCATCCGAGGCATGTTGCAGCATCGGCGCGCGCATTGCGAAGAAGGTTCCGGCAAATACAGCCAGCGTCAGGCCACCGAGCAGCTTCCAGTGCTCATCGCGGAGCAGCCACAGAACTATGACATACGCAACGGCGTACGCGCCCATCAGCGGATGTAGCAGCACGGCCAGCAGCAGGCTGAGCGTGGCGTACAGCGGCTTTCGCTCCAACGCAAAGATGAGAGCAAACAAGGAGACCGGCGTGGAAAAGGAGCGCGCCGTAAGATACGGATCCATGAAGAAGAGCGAGGAGCCAGCCACAGGCAAGGTCATCGTTGCAGCCAGAAGCGTGGTCGCGCTCCAGCGCGCCTCGGAACGCGTGAATAAGTGACAGGACAATCGCCAGCACGCCAGCAACGTCAGCCACAGGGAAAATACGTAGGTGGCGAACAGGGTTGGCAGCAGCGGAGCATGAGTCAGGCGCATCGTCCAGCCCAAGCCAAGGGAGAACAGCGAGTGCTGCAAATGCGGAAGAATGTACTCGGCATGTTGTTGGAAGAGGCCGGGGGAGATGATTTTTTCCACGCCCGCAACATAGATGGCTGCATCGTCTACAAAGGGGTGATATCCCAAAATCAGGAGCGCGCCAATGGTCAATCCCAGCAGGCGGACGGATGGCCGCCTCAAAAGTCTTGCCAAAGGAGAGACACGCGCCCTCGCAGCGCGGGTGCTGTCGTGAGTGCAGACCGGAGAATCAAGCACGGTGGACGTGGCAGTCATCACAGGGAGTAGCAACCATCCTTTGGAGATAAGGCTTTGTGTTGGACGAGCCTACGCGTCATCCGGTAGCAGATTGACCGTATGCCCCGTGTGTAGACAGTCCCGGCTACAGAAGTTTCTGACTCTCCTAGACTACACCTTCAGCGTAATCCAGAGGAAGGGAAAATTCTGCTCGGAGGGGCGCAACAGGCTCCCGGTGGATGCAGTAGGCATTTTACTTGCTAGGTGGAACCGGAAGCTGCATCCTATGGGTTCTCCTTATTTGGTTTTGACAAATTCACAGTAAAGTACGCCGGGTCGGGTTTACTCATCCGTTCAAGATTCCCGAGTTGATCGCCGTGGGGTGAAAACCGCAGTAGCAGGGGGTGATACCCGGTAGCCCGCAGTTCCTGCAGAAGCCAGTTGTTGTTGGGCGCGACGATCACGGATTCGCCCGTATGGTCCGCCTCAAGCGATGCAACCTTTTCCACGGGCATGGGGAAGACACGATTTCGCCCAGCCCACAAGTTTTGATCCCCGGCATCATCGCTCTCATATTTGTGTATCGCTTGAAAGTCAACGGGAAACACAATCCTGCTTGCGATATCTGGCGATGCATAGTAGTAGAAAGGCAATACAAGCAGGTAATCTGGAACCAAAATTTTCTCAGACCCAGAGAGGACAGGGAGTTGGTCGCGCAGCGCGAAAAATGCCTGTTTCTGCTGCAGGCCACCCACCCCGATGACAATCTCTCTTACGCTGACCCAGGTCAAAAACAATGCGAGGAGGGCAATGGCAAATTTCGCCTTGCCTGCGAAAAGCCGATAGGCAGAGGTCGCGATGAGCATGGCGAAGGCATAGCAGACCGGAATGATGCATCGGGGAGCGATCATGCCGGACAGGACGGTTGCAATTCCGTAGCCCAGTACGGGATACAGCCCCAGAGTGATCATCGCCGCCATTTCATACGGGGGGAAACTTCTTTTCTCTGTACTTGGTTGGACTTCTCGATTTTGATCCCACGGCATGCGCCATCCTCGCCCATGCAGGATGTTCGTCGCTGGGACTGCGGCCAACAGGATCAGCGCAGGAATCAGCACGTAGTCGATCATCTCAAAATAAGCGCCGGGGATGTTGCTTAGCTTTGCCTTGTCCCAGGCGTGAGGGATGAATCGGATCATGGCAGCGTGGATCAGCGGGAGGTAGGCAAGAATGGATGCCGATCCTGCAAGAAGAGCCAGCCATACGCGCCAGCAGAAGCGCTTCTGCTGGAATGTCCGCGCGGCTTCGCCCACCGCGATGGGAAATACCGCGAGGCCACCGAAGTAATTTGACGAAATGCCCGCCGCCAGCGCCAATGCCAGCCCGATTGCGGGCAGATTTTTATTGCGTCCCTCCACAATCCGACGCCACAACAACAGGCTCACAATGGAAAAGCACAGCAGGAGCGCATAAGATCGTTCGTCGCAGGAGTAATCGAATCCTGCCATCGCCATAAAGGAGCACACGCCGATCATGGAGAAAATCACCGACAGCCGCGCTCGTAGAAAGAGGTATAGACCTGTCATGCCTGCCCAGCTCGCCAGCATGGCGGGCAACCGCAGCCCAAAGGTATTTTGTCCAAACACGCGCATGGCCCACATGGACAGGATGTGGATCAGTGGCGGGTTGGGATCTGTTCCCCGCAACAGCGCGTTCCAGATCGCTCGCGCGCTTCCCAGACGCGCAACGTAAAAAGTAATCAGCTCGTCGAGCCATAACAGCTTCAATGTGGATTGCACCAGCACAATCGCCCAATAGAGAATCGACAACCCTCCCAGAGCCATCCAGGGATGCGCCTCCAACGTTGTTGCGATGCGTTCCATTCGGCTATTTCGGGTGTGGGCTGTTGCTTTCGAGGGCATCACATGCGTTGCGCAATAGGACGTGCCGTGTGGAACGGTTGCTGGAGCGGGCATGGAGCAGAGCGATTCTTGCATGTTGGATGAAGACCCCGCCGAAAGAAATATGTCGCGGAACGGCGCTTTCTGGCGCGTCCAGCGCATCCTAAATCGCCAGCAAAAAGCTCCGCCGCGGCTTTCATGGTAGCGCATGGTTGAAGTGATTTCCAGCGAGCCTCAGGCGCGGCTCCCTGCGGGTGGGATGAGCCTTTTGCTTGCAGTGTTGCCCTCAAAGCTGCGCCCGATTTTCTTTATCGAGGTTTTGACAGGTTCACAGCAAAGTAGGCTGGATTGGGCCTGCTCATGGGCGTGAAATCCCCCAGGTGATTGCCATGCGGCGAAAATCGCAGCAATACGGGGTGATACCCGGCATCGCGCAGCTCCTGCAGGAACCAGTTGTCGTTTGGCGCGACGATCATGGATTCGCCCGCATGTCCTGCCTCAAGCGATGCAACCTTTTCCACGGGCATGGGGAAGACACGATTCCGCCCGGCCCACAGGTTCTGCTCCCCGGAATCTTCGTCTTTGTGCTTATGTATCGCCCGGAAATCAATGGGAAACACGACTCTGCTCGCGATATCTGGCGACGCATAGTAGTAGAAAGGCAACACAAGGAAACAATCGGGAACCAGAATTTTCTCAGACCCGGATGGCACAGGGAGTTGGTCGCGCAGCGAAAAAAACGCCTGTTTTTGCTGCACCAGCCATACACTCAGGACAGACTCCCTCGCGCCAATCCAAGCCAAAAAGAATGCGAGGACGCAAATGGCTGACTTTGCCCTGCCCGCGAAGAGCCGATAGGTGCAGGTCGCGATCAGTATGGCGAAGGCATAACAGACCGGAATCACGCATCGGGGAGCGATCATGCCGGACATGGCGGTTGCAATTCCGTAGCCTAGTACGGGATACAGTCCCAGAGTGATAATCGCTGCCATTTCATGCGGAGGAAAGATTCTTCCCTTCGTCCCCTGCCGCGCCTCTCGATTTCGATCCCACGGCGCCTGCCATCCCCGTCCGCGCAGGATTCGGGTTGTTAGGACTGCGGCCAACAGGATCAAAGCAGGAAACAGGATGTAATCGACCATCTCAAGGTAAGCGCCGGGGATGTTGCGGATGTCCGCTTTGTTCCAGGCGTGGGGGATGAATCGGGTCATGGCGGAGTGGATGAGCGGAAGATAGGCGAGGATGGATGCTGATCCTGCAAGAAGAGCCAGCCATACGCGCCAGCAGAAGCGCTTCTGCTGGAATGTCCGCGCGGCTTCGCCCACCGCGATGGGAAACACTGCGAGGCCGCCGAAGTAATTTGACGAGATGCTCACCGCCAGCGCCAATGCCAGCCCGATTGCGGGCAGATTTTCATTGCGCCCTTCCACGATTCGACGCCACAACAACAGGCTCACAATGGAAGCGCACAGCAGGAGAGCATACGGTCGCCCTTCGGAGGAATAATCGAATCCTCCCATTGCCATAAAGGAGCACACGCCGATCATGGAGAAGATCACCGGCAATTGTGCCCGCAGAAAGGTGTACAGTCCGGCCAGACCTGCCCAGCTTGCCAACATGGCTGGCAGGCGCAACCCAAAGGCATTCTGCCCAAACACGCGCATGGCCCACATGGACAGGATGTGGTTTAGTGGCGGATTGGGATCCGCGCCATGCAACAGCGCGCTCCAGATCGCCCGCGCGCTTCCCAGACGCGCAACATAAAGGGTAATCAACTCGTCGAGCCATAACAGCTTCAATGCGGATTGCACCAGCACAATCGCCCAATAGAGAATCGACAACCCCCCCAGAGCCATCCAGGGATGCGCTTCCATTGTTGCTGCGATGCGTTCCATTCGGCTATTTCGAGTGTGAATGTCCAATTCCACGGGCATCACATGCGCCGCGTAGTAGGATGTGCCGGAACGGGGGATTGGGAGGGCCGATGCCGAGCAGAGTGATTCGCGCATACCAGATGAAGACCCCGCCGAAAGAAATATGTCGCGGAACGAAACCTTCCGGCGCATTCAGAGCGTCCGAAATCGTCAGCAAAAAGAATCGCCGCGATTTTCATATAGGCAAGCTCTACACAAGTATATACCGATCTGAAACAACATGGACAGGGCATCTGGAAACGGAGGGAGCGACCACGCGCTTTCCACGATTTTCAAGTGCGAGTTGAACGTGGGGTTCATTCTTAGTTTGTGATTGTAGTCGGGTAAAGATAAGAATGAATCGATTCAGTAGTTTCCGACCTAAGTGGAATGGAAAATACCTTGACAATGTAGTACTTTGGCGCTAGATTCACAGCTAACTTAGTACACCTAAAACCTATTCCTTTGGAGATGTTCCCCGGCAGTGGTGTAGCCCCAATGGATTCGTGTTAGATGGCGGTTATTTCAGGGTAGGTTGGCCGTAGTTGCCAGGAAATGGCGTATCTGGGTGGATTGCCAAGTTTGATTCGTCGTCTGGGGGGCAAATGTAGATTCCATCTGAAGTATCCCACGCGAGATAGGTTCGGCAACGCTGAAGCTGTCTTGTTTCGTCAGGTATGGAGTGTCGCCGCCAGCCCGCATTTGGCTGCTTGATCCGGGGGCTACGGAGAGATTTCAGGGTTGTTGCGAGGGATGCGGCGGAAATATCCGGCATTCAGATGCAAGGCTCAAAAATAAACGGGTAAATAATTTTGGTTGGCAAGAGGGAAGTAGCGATGAACGGAAATCGTGTGGATGGGGAGATGGGCAGGAATCGGAAGTTTGGATCGAAGGTTGTTTCTTCGCTGTTCGCGATTTTGGCCGGGGTGTTGTTGCTGGCAGCAGGTGTTCGTCCAGCCGCGGGACAGGCATGTCCGGCGCAGGGCTGGACAAGCGGAGCCAATGTGTGGGCCGCCGAGGGCAGCATCAAGGTGATGCTGAACAACCAGCCAACCAGCAACGAGCCAACCATTCCCACCTACGCGGATGATGGCTATTTCAATCCGTGGGGATATACAGGGCATCCGCCGATGACGCAGTTGAATCCGGTCTACTCCTGTCCCGGTGGATCGCCCCAGATTACGCTGGCGGGCGCAGGGCGCGAGACGGTCTCCTTTCAGGTGTTCATCACTGCCAACACGGGCGCGGGCGCTGGTCTCACGGGTGTCACGGTCGATGTCAGCCCGCTGAGTGGTTCAGGCACATTGACTTCAGACAATACGCAGACCTCCAATGTCACTCGTTATTTGGAAGGCTACCTTCCATATTCGACGGGAGGCGCAGCATCCCTGCAAGTCAGTGGAAATGGCTATGTCCCCGATGTTTTGGTTCCGTTTTATGATCCCTACGATTCAGGAACTCCGGCGCTGGGCACGCCCTTCAATGTGCAGCCGGGAACAACGCAGGGCGTATGGGTCAACATTTCCATCCCTGCGGTCGCGCCTCTTGGCAGCCAAGCCGTTGGAACCTACACGGGGTACGTCACGGTTCAAGGCAACGGCGTGTATGCGCAGATTCCCATTACCCTGACCGTGTGGAACGGCAATTTGCCGCGCTTCGACTCTCCAAATCATCCCGACATGCTGAAATCCTTTGTGCCGAGCTTGGATGGTAGATGGTACACCCGCTTTATGTATGGCGAAGGACTGCCCTGCGATGGGCCGGGGTGCAGCCAGGGGCAAGCGCTCTTTCAGAAGTATCAGATCATGGCGCATGACTATGATTTCGATACCTTTAGCGATATCTACCAGCCACATATCGCCGGTGCCTATCCGAGCGATTCCTCGTCTGGGCCATCTACCTCGTTCACCACGGGGCCGCCTACTGGTCCCGGAGCCACTGGCACCACCAGTACGATCGACTGGACTGCCTGGGATGCGTACTACGGGCCAGCGCTAACACCCGGTGGTCTCTTTGCCGATGGCACCAGCTTACGGGTCTTTGATTCGCCATTGGGCACGGGGGGCAATGGTCCGCTGTACTGGTGTGGATTGTGCGACAACAATGAGTTCGAGCTCTGGGGCTGGTCTGATTTCAACGATCCGAGTGCCGCCCCTCTTCTCCCGGCGAATTGGCTAACGTTGTCTCAGAACTATTCCGAGCAGGTCTCTCAGCACTTTACGCAGAACCAGTTGCCGGTCGGTTCTGGGGGCAAAGGCTGGGGGCATCCGGAGTTGATTGCTTACAATTGGGATGAGACCTTCGACAAGCTATATGATTCAACCGTCGTCTACGATAATGTTGCTCTGGAAAATCAGGCCATTAACAATGCCAATACGGCGTTCTCCCCGACATGGGCTGCCAATACCAATCCCATTCACACCTTCCTGACGGACGACCCTGCTTGTCATAGGGAATATGCTGGCCCCAACAACACCCCCACCCCATACACCGCTGCGGCCTGCGCGCAGCACATCAATCTTTCATATCCCGGTGGCCCGAACTCCAGCGGCGATCCGCTCACGGGCAGCGCATTCACAAACCCTTGGGTGATCGATTGGGCTACCAGCGCAGCGCTCTACATGCCGGGTCAGCCGGGGCCTCCTCTGTCATACGGGACGGGGGCAAATACTGCGGTTCTTACGGCCAACACGGGCTATGCGTACACCTTGGACATGACGCAGGGGGTGCCAGCGCAGTCTACGGCCCCGGTTCCGATTGAAAAATGGTTTTACCAGGGTGGTGAGCCAAACGAAGCCAACGATTCCCCCGCCAACACGGGCGTGGGTCTTCGCGCCAATTTCTGGATTGCGTATAAATACGGGCTGGATCAGACCACGATCAGCCAAAACTCCCCGAATCAAAATCCGGCTCCGGCTCCGGGCGGAGTGTGGGATTGGGCCGCTGATGCCTGGGGTGGATATCCCGGAAGTTGTTACCCAACAGATGGTGAGGGGGCGACGCCTTACAGCGGAGCTACTCCAATCGGTGGTGGGGTACTCTTCTATCCTGGGAATCAACTGACTTGCTTTACCTTGGCGAGTCCCAACGATCCGGCGGCGGCCATTGAGTCGAATATCCTTACGCAGAGCGTGAATCCCAACGGAAGCAATGGAATCAGCGGCCCGGTGGCGTCGGTGCGCATGGAGCAATGGCGTCGCGGATATGAGGATTACATGTACCTGTACCTGCTGGGCAAGCAGAGTGGCAGGTCGGCTGCCGAAGCGGTTGTCGATACCATGAGCGGCGGCGGAATGACAGCAGGGACGGCATCGGGCGAGAGCGGAACGTCGTACACATGGAATGCCTTGGAGTGGATGAATTTTGATCCCTACTGGTATGCGTGGACCATGCCGGGTACCGTTGGAGGTTTTGGCCAACCCGGATCCCCCCAATGTGTGGGGCCTGCGAGCCTGCCAGATGGCCCTACAGCGAATTGGCTGTGCCCAGGCGAGTGGACGAACAATCCTGACCGATATGCCGCCGCGCGCGTCACGCTGGCGACAGACCTTGGCTGGATCCCGGTGAGCACTACGCCCACGCTAACCTCCATCAGCCCGTCGAGTGGCTCAGTTAGCACCGTGGTGACGCTTACGGGAACAAATCTGAACGGCGCGACGGTGGTGGTGGACTTTGGCTCCGGCAATCCGGGTACCATCACCAGTGACTCGGCAACGCAGATCATCGTGGACGCGCCCGCAGGGCCTACAGGCGGCGGCCCGGTGGACGTTACGGTGACGACAGCAAACGGGACGAGCGGGCCTGTAACGTTTACCTATGGGACACCGACAACAACGACGCTTTTGGCCTCGCCGACGAGCGCGACCTACGGCGCGAGCGTGAAGCTGACGGCGACGGTAAGCAGCGCGGCGGGAACGCCAACGGGCACGGTGGACTTCTATGATAACGGGGCGTCCATCGGCACGGGCACGTTGACTGGCAGCGGGAGCGCGACGCTGACGGTCACGACACTGCCCGTTGGCACGGACAGCATTACGGCAACTTATGCGGCGCAGGGCAGCTTTGCGGGCAGCAGCACTCTGACAGCAACGCAGGTGATTATCTCGACGGCGGCGACGGCGACCGCGCTGACAGCATCGACGACGAGCGCAACCTACTGGACGCCGATAACCTTGACGGCAACAGTCACGGTGACGCCGGGCGGCGCGGCAGTGGCGAGTCCCGGTGTCAATGTGACCTTCTACAACAAGGGTGTGTCCATCGGGACGGCTCCGTTGAACTCCAACGGCGTGGCCACGCTAACGACCCAATCGTTGCCCATAGGCGCGGACAACCTGACGGTCAGCTATCCGGCCCAGGGCAACTACGGCGCGAGCACTTCGCCAACAGTGACGGTGAACATTGCGGCGGGTGCGCCACCGGTGGTAACGGGGCTAAGTGTGAATTATGGCCCGACGGGTGGTGGCACCTATGTGGTCATCACAGGGACAGGTTTTGTTGGCGGCGGCAGTCCCCCTATAACGGTGCAATTTTGTGCTCCCGGTGGCGGTTCCTGTACCGTCCAATACTTCGATGGTGTTTATTCGGGGGGGACAGTGGTCGCCGTGGATACCTACCCCCACGCCGCCGGGCAGGTAGTGGTGACGGTGACGACGCCGAACGGCACCAGCTCCAGCGTGATGAACAGCGCCAATATGTTTACCTTTGGCGCAACATGGACGAAAACTTCATTGGCGGCATCGCCGATGAGCGCTCCCCCCGGCACGCCTGTGAAGCTGACGGCAACGGTAACGAGCGGCAACGGAGCGGGAACGCCCCCGTCTGGCGGCACAGTGAACTTCTACGACGGAACCACGCTTATCGGCTCCGGCACATTGCAGTCCAACGACACGGCGACCTTTACGACCTCGACGTTGCCATCGGGTAACGACAACCTGACGGCCACCTATCTGGCCACCACTGGCTACGTGACCTCAACCAGCAACGTGGTGACGGTGTCGATCCAGGTGCCACTCCCCCCAGGCAGCCTGGCCATCGATACGGGAAGCCCCGTGCCGGTGGGCAGCTTTGTGGCGGATACGGACAACAACGGTGTGGGATACGAAGCCAACACGACGACCCCCATCACCATTCCGGCAGGAATGATTAACCCAGCGCCAGCGGCGGTGTATCAAACGAATCGGTGGCAGTGGGCAACCCAAACCCCCATCACCTACACCATTCCCGGGCTGACCGCAGGTAATACCTACACCGTGCGCCTGCACTTTGCAGAGACATATTTTACGCAGATTGGGCAGCGCGAATTTAACGTAAGCATCAACGGCGCGCAGGTGTTGACGAACTTCGACATCATTGCGGCTGCCGGAGGCCCCAACACGGCGGTGGTGGAACCCTTTCTCGCCACACCCAATGCCAGCGGACAGATCGTCATCAGCTTTACCGGAGGCGCGGCAAACAACCCGCAAATCAACGGCATCGAGATCATTGCAGCGAACGTAATGCCACCGCCACCACCACCGGGGACGCTGCCTGGCATGGCCATTGACGCTGGAGGCCCGGCGGTAGGCAACTTCGTAGCAGATACGGACTTCAGCGGCGGCAACATAGCATCCACCACAAATGCCATCAATACTTCGGGAGTCACGAATCCAGCGCCACAAATGGTATATCAAACGAATCGGTGGGCGCCTTCCACCTATACCATCCCGAATTTGACCCCAAATGCCAGCTACACGGTGCGTCTGCACTTTGCAGAGACATATTGGACGCAGGTGGGGCAGCGCGAGTTTAACGTAAGCATCAATGCAATACCGGTGTTGACGAACTTCGACATCATTAAGGCTGCCGGAGGCCCCGATACAGCGGTGGTGGAAACATTCACGGCTACAAGTAACCCATACGGCCAGCTTGTTATCAGCTTTACCACGGGCGCGGTAGACAGCCCACAAATCAACGGGATTGAAGTGTTGCCGGCAGCAACGACAACAACGTTGACAGCCACGCCGGATCCCCAGACGACGGGCCTCAATGTGGTGCTGACGGCGACGGTGGCGGAGACCACTGGCGGCGCGGCAGTACCGTCAGGGACGGTGAACTTCTACAACGGAACCACGCTGATTGGCCCCGGCACGGTGAATAGCAGTGGGATCGCAACGCTGACCACCACAATACTTCCAGTGGGCAACGACAGTCTGATGGCTACCTATGTTGGAAATATCAACTACGCGACCTCATCGGGAAGCACGACGGAGACCATCACCGCTCCGGCGGCGACGGCAACAACGCTGGCAGTCACTCCGTCGCCAAGCGCGACGTATGGGACGAGTGTGAAGTTGACGGCGACGGTGACATCGGGCGGCAGCCCAGTGACCAGCGGGACGGTGAACTTCTACAACGGCAGCACGCTGCTGGGCACGGGCACGCTGACTGGCAGCGGAAGCGCGACGCTGAGCACGACAACGTTGCCTGTGGGCACGGACAGTCTGACGGCGAGCTACGCGGCGCAGGGCAACTACGGGGCCAGCAGTTCGTCTCCGGCGGTGACGGAGACGATTACGGGCGCGGCGACGGCAACAACGCTGGCAGTCACTCCGTCGCCAAGCGCGACGTATGGGACGAGTGTGAAGCTGACGGCGACGGTGACATCGGGCGGCAGCCCAGTGACCAGCGGGACGGTGAACTTCTACAACGGCAGCACGCTGC
>JAJZIJ010000008.1:0-1759 GCA_021810625.1 Acidobacteriota bacterium | reverse complement strand
ACGCTGGCAGTCACTCCGTCGCCAAGCGCGACGTATGGGACGAGTGTGAAGCTGACGGCGACGGTGACATCGGGCGGCAGCCCAGTGACCAGCGGGACGGTGAACTTCTACAACGGCAGCACGCTGCTGGGCACGGGCACGCTGACTGGCAGCGGAAGCGCGACGCTGACCACGACGACGTTGCCTGTGGGCACGGACAGCCTGACGGCGAGCTACGCGGCGCAGGGCAACTACGGGGCCAGCAGTTCGTCTCCGGCGGTGACGGAGACGATTATTTCAGCGGCCGCCCCCACGACGACATCGCTAACCGCAAGTCCAACCAAAGCTAGCTATGGGGCAAGCGTGACGCTGACAGCGCAGGTGCTTGCAAACGGTACAGGGGCGACGAGCGGCACGGTGACGTTCTTTGACAATGGATCCCCCATTGGCAACGCAGCGGTGACTGGCGGTGTGGCGAGCCTGAGCACGAAAACGCTGCCTATGGGCGGCAACACGCTGACGGCCAGCTACGCGGCGAACAATAGCTACGGAGCTTCGACCTCATCGGCAGTAACGGTGACCATTACGGCGGATGTGACGACGACAACGCTCATCGCGAATCCAACCAGTGTCGTCTATGGCAGTAGCGTAACGCTGACGGCAACGGTAACGAGCGGCGGCGGAACGCCGACAGGGACGGTGAACTTCTACAACGGAGCCACGCTGCTGGGCACAGGCACGTTGAATGGCAGCGGAAGCGCGAGCCTGAGCACGACCACGTTGCCTATGGGCAGCAACACGCTGACGGCCAGCTATGGAGGCGCGGCCACCAACGGAGCCTCAACCTCGGCAGCCACGACGGTGATGGTCACGGGCTTGACAACGGCGACGACGCTGGTCGCAACTCCGACCAGTACGGGTTCCGGCGGCAACGTAACGATGACGGCGACCGTAACCGGCAGCGGCGGCGGAACGGTGATGGGAGGTACGGTAACCTTCACCGACAACGGGATATACGTTGGCGTTGGCACGGTGAGCAACGGGGTGGCGAGTTTGAGCACGCCCAATCTTCCGGTGGGCACGGACAGTCTGACGGCGAGCTATGCGCCGCCCACTTCGGGAGCGGGCAGCAACTATGGAGTCTCGGCTTCGGCGCCCGTGTCGGTAACCATTGCCCCGACCCCGGCAGGAGCCAGCTTTACGCTCAAGGAGAATCCAACGACCGTGACCATTGTGCGGCCAGCAACGACGGGAACGACCACGCTGACGCTGACTCCGATCAACGGCTACAGCGGGACGGTGAATTTGAGCTGTGCGGGCACACTGCCGTGGGCTGCGAGCTGCTCCTTTTCGAGTACCTCGGTGACGCTGAGCGGCAGCGGATCGGTGAATGTTCTGCTGACCATTGACACCAATGTGGCGGCGATGCAGGCAATGCCCAGCCCGTTCGGGCCAGGCCATTCTCCCGCGAATCCCTCCAGCCCGTTGAGTCCGATTCTTCCGGCGTTGGCCTTCTGGTGGCCGGGGAGCATGGCCGGACTGGCGGCCTTTGGACGCAAGCGGAATCTCTCGAAGGCGCGGCAGCGGATGTTGCAACTCTGCCTGCTGGTGCTGATGACGGGAGCGCTGGCGGCGGGCATCTCCGGCTGCGCCGGGGGCACGTATGGCATGATTACGCCGAACGGCACCACGCGCCCAACGGTGGTGGCCTCCCCGGCACCGGGATCGGGAGGAACAACGCAAACCGCAGCCCTCACCATCATCGTCCAGTAATCCAAGG
>JAJZIJ010000074.1 GCA_021810625.1 Acidobacteriota bacterium | reverse complement strand
CCAAACTCAACTCTTCTGATCGAACCATGCGGATGTTCACTACCCAGCATGACCGACCCTTCAGGCTCATCTTGTATTGGAATCAATGACCGCCTTCAGGCTCATCTTGTATTGGACAAGAGTCGGGATTGACCTGTCCCTTGAGGTTTGTTACATTCGTCTGTGCTTTCTCCGCAGCCTTGGTCGCAGCGTGGAGTCGCGGCGCTGACTTCGGATCGTTGCCGCCATACGGGGTGCCGAGGGAGAGGCCTTGTCGTTCTCTGGCGGGAATTTGTTTCTTTGAAATCAGGGTATTACGTTGAAAAGACAACAATACATCGTGTACGTCACGCGGGACGACCAAGGCTACCTGCAAAAGGTGCCTATCCCCATGCGGTACGCGTATGTGTTTGTGGCTGCCGCCGTGGTGGGATTGTTCACCATCACCGGGCTGGCCGGATCGTACACGCGGATGTTGCTAAAAACAGAGCACTTCAACCAGATTCGCAGTGAGCGGGAGGCGTTGCGTCGAGATTACCAGCGGCTCCAAAACGCAACCCGCGAAAAAGATGTTCAGGTGGCTTCGCTGGGTTCCCTGGCGAATGAGGTCTCCGCGCTCTACGGTCTGCGCCAATCCAGGATGCTGGCCTCCAAGACAACCCCACCCACCTCCGATTCCTCTGGGGATACGGGCGGCGGCGCTTACGCAACCTCTCTGGATCGACTGTATGCGCTCCGCACGACGGCGCTTTCCGGTGTCACAGCCAGCGCGTTGTCTGCCGGATTGGGTTCAGCAAACACACTGACAGATTGGGTTCGTCTGGCGGATGCGCCATCGTTGTGGCCAGTCATCGGGCGCATTACCAGCTCCTTTGGCGAACGTACCGATCCAATGAGTGGCAGCGGGGAAGGCGAATTCCATCGTGGGATTGATATTGCCGCCGGATATGGGGATCCCATCCACGCTGCGGCGGATGGCGTGGTGGAGGTCGCGGGTATGGTTCCGGGGGGCTATGGTCGCAAAGTAGTGTTGAACCACGGATATGGGACGCAGACGCTCTACGCGCATCTTTCCGTCATCGCCGTGACGGTGGGGGAAACGGTGCGTCGCGGCCAGATTATCGGCTACGTGGGTCAAAGCGGACGCAGCACGGCCCCGCATCTGCACTACGAGGTTCGCATCCACGGCACGCCCGTCAACCCATATCGCTATATGCGGATCACCCCGCAGCAGATGATCGCAAGCGCGCCTCTGCCCGATACGGGTACGTCGGGGCTGTAATCTCCCACCAACACACTTTTCATTTCACGCGTTCCGCTATGGTTTGCCGGATGGACTGGCATCGCCTGCTGCGGAAGCCGTCGTGTCTTTACTGGCGAAGAGGTCTTCCAGCAGACCCACCGGAATCGTGGCCCGCAGGATGACCTTGTTTCCGCGCTGCTGCACGGTCGCCGTATTCAGCAGGGTTGCCATCTCAGCTTCCATTGAGTTCTGACTGGCATTGTTGCCCGGCGTGGAACCTGAGCCTGAATCTGGAATGGCGCGGAGAATCTGTATCGCCACGTTTGCCACCTGCTTCGAGGTGTGAGCCGCGCCCTCGTCGGGCGCAATCTCCTCCACGCGCAGCCGCAGCGACCCCAGGTAGCGAACGGAAGCAACGAAGGTGGTGTCCACCGGCAACGGCAATGGAATGCCGAACAGACGCAGACTGTGTCCAGCGGAGAACGGCAGACCAATCTTGCCGATGCCCCAGACCTGGGCCAGCAGCGGCACATCAGGATAATGCTGCGCCAACAGCGTGGAGCCGCTGAACGGCAGGGCCGCCGCGCGATGACGGTCGATGATGGAATGAATCTGCTCCGGCGTTGGCGCGTTAGAAACGGCCACGATGTCATAGCCCAGGATCGTGACGCGAACGTTTCGGCCATCCACGGGAATCCGATAAATCGTGTGCCCCGCGTAGTTTTCCGTGTCTGCGGCCTGCGTGGCAAGATAGCGCGTCAGGCGTCTGCCGTCGAAATGCCCGACAAAGACCTCCGAGTAGGCAACCAGCCCGTTGGGGCCATTGGCATCGGCCATGCGGTGGATGGCGAAGGCAGCCTCGTCCAGGTCGCGCTCGAATTGAATGCCCGTGGCATCGAGGAATGCCTGATAGTCGGCACTATGCGGCACTGGATGTTGATCGAAGTGCGTCAGCGCGCGCAGCGGCTTCAGGTTGAAGTAGACGATGGCATCGGCCTCCGGCAGCAGGCGCGCCGCTTCTGGAGGAGCCTGCTTGCGCAGATAGACAGCCACGGCTAGCGCGGCCAGCGCGATCAGCAGGATGGCGAAGGTGTTGCGGGTTCGCCTACGCACGGCAAGCCGCCGGAAGAATCATAGCCAAGAGCATACCACTGCGGCAAAATCTGAGGGTAGTGGATCAATTTGAATTTGACTTGCAGGGGACAGACCCCAGCCCCCTGCGGGTAAACCTTTCCAATTGCCCCACTCCCTTTGAGGAGCGCAGCTTGCGGATGACGCGCGGGCATGATATTTTCAAACTCTGTGCGAAGTTTGTTTCGGAATGGCTTCGGGGATGATTATGGAGCGCGGCTCGGCTCCATGTTTTTCCCGGTCGCAGGCGGTACGGGCTGGCGTAGCTCAGCTGGTAGAGCATCTGATTTGTAATCAGAGGGTCGGGGGTTCAAGTCCCTTCGCCAGCTCCAGAATCCGGCAACACCTGCTCTGTCGGCACCGCAAGCTTGCTCCACGCAGCGTTGTACGGAGTGTTTTCAAGTTTCACGGATTCAGTGTTCGATCCTGTCGCAGTTGGACGACCACCCCTCCGCAGTCAACTCCAGCCATCCAGCGATTGGAACGCGAGTTTTTGAGCGCAGTTTTGCCTGGGAGTGTCGGGGTTTGCTCTGGAGCCAATGCAGCGCGGGGAACACGGAATCTGCAAGATGGGCACAGGTGGCCGAGCGGTTAATGGCAGCAGACTGTAAATCTGCCGCTCCTTGGAGCTACGGAGGTTCGAATCCTCCCCTGTGCACCATAATTTTTTGTATGCAAGGACGGGCAGTATGAGCCAGATGCAGAAAGCCGGAACGGCGCTCCTGTTGCTGGCCACGCTGGCTGGACTGGCCTGGTGGACGATGGATGGCGGCCCGATCCGCACCGTCGCGCTGCTGCTGCTGGGATTATTTGTGGTGCGCGTGGTGCTGTACACGGCGCGTTCGCGGTACGATGATGATAAAGATAAGAAAGACGAGTAGGGTTGGGTGAAACGCGAAGCGAGCGCTGGTGTGCGCGAGCCTGGCGTGAGGGCGAAGCAGGGAGCGCAAGCGACCGTTGCGGAGCCTTCCAACAATAGGGCTGATGTAGCTCAGTGGTAGAGCACTCCCTTGGTAAGGGAGAGGTCATGGGTTCAAGCCCCATCATCAGCTCCAGAAATTCAGCTTTTAGCTAGTAGCTGGTAGCTTCTAGCCGAGACAGATTCTCCGGCGCTGCGGGAGAAGGCTTGAGCTAAAAGCTAAGGGCTAGTAGCTAAAAGCTACGCGGTATGCGGGAGTAACTCAGTGGTAGAGTCACAGCCTTCCAAGCTGTTGGTCGCGGGTTCGATCCCCGTCTCCCGCTCCAGAAATTGATTGCAAGGTAAGAGCGTTTTCGGACGGGTTGTGGATACAGATGGATCGAAAGAATGTCATTCTGAGCGAAGCGTAGCGGAGTAAAAAATCCAGACGGTGTCCGTAATAAGTATTGCTGGAAACATATTGAAAGGTTAGAGGGAAAATCATGGCGAAGGAAAAGTTTGACCGGAGCAAGCCGCACGTCAATGTGGGAACGATTGGGCACATCGATCACGGCAAGACGACGCTGACGGCGGCGATCACCAAGGTGTTGTCCAAGC
>JAJZIJ010000007.1 GCA_021810625.1 Acidobacteriota bacterium | reverse complement strand
GGGTGAATCGCGGTTCCAATCTTTGCAGCACTCTGCTTCCAGCATACCTTCCTGAACGCAGACCTTCCCCTTCAGCCTACTTCCCCAACCCAGATATTTGAAATAAATTTCACTTATCGCCACCATAGCATTTCTTTATTACCCATACCGTCGGTTCTCCAGTACCATAGGGATTCCATCTATGGATTTCGACCAACTCAAAGCGTTTTTAGAGGTCGCGCGTTCCTCCAGCTTTTCGCGTGCTGCGGAAAAGCTCTTTCGCACGCAGCCCGCCATTTCCACGCAAATCCGCGCACTGGAGACGGAAATCGGCGCGCGCCTTTTTGATCGTTCTGGAGGCCGGGTCAAGCTGACCGCAGGCGGCAAGCTCTTTCTGCAATACGCCGAGCAGACATTGCAGGCCAAACGCAACATTATCCGCTCCGTTGCCGACCTGGAACGCACCCCACGCGGCGACCTGGTGGTAAGCGCCAATGAGTCCACCTGCCTCTACATCCTGCCCCAGGTCTTTGCTGAGTTCAAGCAACAGTATCCCCGCGTCGCGGTCTCCATTGCGCGCAATGAACGCGCGGGCACGCTGGAGGCGGTTCTCTCGCAGGAGGTCGATTTTGGCGCAGTCTCCATTCCGGTCAATGACCCCCGGTTGACTGTGCTGCCCATCCATAAAGACGAAATGGTTCTGATTACACCGCCCCATCATGCTCTTGTCCGCAGTGGCAAGGCGCAACTGGAAGAGATCGCGCAATACCCGCTGCTGCTGCCCAAGCAGGGCCGCACGCGCGATACCATCGACCAACTCTTCTCTCGCTATCAACTGAAGATGGATGTTTCGATGGAACTGGATTCCAGCGAGTTGTTGAAGCGTTTTGTCGCTGCCGGAGTCGGTGTCGGCTTTCTTGCGCGCTCCAACACCATCGCCGACCGCAAGGCAGGACTGCTGGGCGTGATGGAGCTTGCAGACCCTGGCATTGAGCGAGATCTGGCTCTGGTCTATCGCAAAGACAAATCGCTGAGCCGCGCCGCCAAGGCATTTATTGAGATTGCTCAGCAGTCTCAACCCGCTCCTCGCTCCAAACGAGCCACGTTGCCCGCTGCGGAGACATCCCATGCAAAGACTCCCGCTTCCAGATAGCCCCAGGAAATTCTGCGTCGCTTTCCCTGCCCGCCCCTCACAAAAATCCCGTATCTGCCGTATCCTGTAAAGGCACTGTAAATTCTGTGGCGTTACTTGCAGGAACACAGGCAAATCTGTGTTATTTTGAAGCGGGCGGCTATGCATGAAGCCGCCGACCGGAGGAACAAAAATTGGGCAAAAGCATGGTCCCGAAGCGTCTCTTTTTCACCAAGGGCGTCGGGAAGCATAAGGAACGTCTCACCTCATTTGAGCTGGCTCTTCGTGATGCCGGCATCGCGGCACAGAATCTTGTGCGTGTCTCCTCCATTTTTCCGCCACAGGCCAAGCTGATTACGCGCAAGGATGGACTCAAGTTTCTCCATCCCGGCGAGGTTGTGTTTGCCGTTGTCGCGGAAAATTCCACGCGGGAACCACATCGTCTGATTGCGTCCAGCATCGGCGTGGCCATTCCGACAGATCGCAACATGTATGGATATCTGAGCGAGCACCACAGCTTTGGCGAAGCCGAAGACCAGGCTGGCGACTACGCGGAAGAACTGGCCGCAGAGATGCTGGCAACCACGCTGAATGTCGAATTCGACCCCGACAAAAGCTGGGATGAAAAGAAGGAAACCTACCGCATCTCCAACAAAATTGTGCGCACCGCCAACGTGACACAAACTGCGGTTGGCGACAAGCGCGCTTTGTGGACTACCACCATCGCCGCCGCCATTTTGATCTTTGAGTAAATGGGCAAAACCGAATCTCCAGGAGCAGGACAGAACCGTATGAGCCGCGAAAATTTCCGTGTCGCATTGGTGCAGATGTCCTGCTCTGCCGATCCAGATGCCAATCTTGACAAGGCTGCCACGCTGGTTCGTCAAGCGGCTCGCATGGGAGCCAGCGTTGTTTGCCTGCCGGAACTTTTCCGCGCGCAGTATTTCTGTCAACGCGAGGATCACTCGCTCTTCGATCTTGCCGAACCCATCCCCGGCCCAAGTTCTGAGCGCATGTCCGCCATTGCGCGCGAAGAAAAAGTCGCCGTTATTGCTTCCCTCTTCGAGCGCCGCGCTGCTGGCCTGTATCACAACACCGCAGCCATTTTGGAGCAGGATGGATCGCTGGCGGGCATCTATCGCAAGATGCACATCCCTGACGATCCGCTCTACTATGAAAAGTTTTATTTTGCTCCGGGCGATCTGGGATTTCGTAGCTTCAACCTTCACGCTGGCTCCGTTGGCGTTCTGGTCTGCTGGGATCAATGGTATCCAGAGGGCGCGCGCCTGACTGCGTTGCAAGGCGCGGATGTACTTTTTTATCCAACTGCAATTGGCTGGCATCCTGCGGAAAAAGCGGAGTATGGCGAAGCGCAATACTCCGCGTGGCAGACCATCCAGCGCTCGCACGCCATCGCCAATGGCGTGTATGTGGCTGCGGTCAACCGCGTCGGCCACGAACATGGCGATGTGCGTGGCAATCGCATGAGCGGCGATGGACTGGAGTTCTGGGGCGGATCGTTTCTTGCTGATCCCTTTGGGCGCATTCTGGCGCAGGCATCGCACGACGGCGAAGAGATACTGATCGGCGAAATTGATCTGCGTCAGATCGAAGATACACGCCGCAACTGGCCCTTTCTGCGCGATCGCCGTATTGACGCCTACGCGCCCATCACGCAACGTTTTCTCGACAAGTAAGCCGCAATGTCTAAACCTTCCCTCTCGCCGAACTCCACCCCGCGCTCCCTGGGCTACCACATGCCAGCGGAGTGGCACCCGCACGCCGCAACCTGGATTGCATGGCCGCACAACCCCACAGACTGGCCTGGAAAATTCCAGCCCATCCCGTGGGTATACGCGGAGATTGTGCGGCATCTGGCGCGTGTGGAAGATGTCCACATTCTTGTCAGCGATGCGACAGAAAAAAAGCGGGCGCGAAAGATTCTTGCGCGCAATGGCGTCCATCTTCCGCATGTACATTTCCACGCCTGGCCGACAAATCGCGTCTGGACACGCGACTCCGGGCCGATCTTTGTCCGTAAAAACAAGTCGGGCGATCAGGAGGCTCCGGTTGCCCTTACGAATTGGAAGTTCAATGCCTGGGCCAAGTATGACGACTGGCAACAGGACAATAAAATTCCAGACCGCGTGGCGAAGCTGCTGGAGTTGCCGCAATGGACTCCAGAAATCACGCTGGACAATGGAGAGAAACATCGCGTGGTGCTGGAAGGCGGCAGCATCGACGTGAATGGCGCGGGCGCTTTGCTGACCACAGAAGAATGCCTGCTCAGCGAAGTGCAGCAGCGCAATCCCGGCATATCGCGCCAGCAGTTGGAGCAATGTTTCCACGATTATCTTGGCATCGAGCAGGTGCTATGGCTGAACCGTGGCATCGCGGGCGATGACACACATGGACACATTGACGATCTGGCTCGTTTCGTCGATGAAACGACAATTGTAACCGTGGTTGAGACAAATACCGACGACGAAAATCATGCGCCGCTGGCGGAGAATCTCGACCGCCTGCGCGGCGCGCGAACCTTACGTGGCCAGCCCTATCGTGTTGTCGAGCTACCCCTGCCCGCGCCCGTAATTTTTGAAGGTCAGCGGCTTCCCGCCAGCTACGCGAATTTCTATATCGCCAACGGGCTGGTTCTTGTTCCCACCTTCAACGATCCCAAGGATCGCATTGCGCTGAACACTCTGGCATCTTTGTTTCCCAAGCGCGAGATTGTCGGCATCCATTGTGTAGACCTTATCTGGGGCCTGGGCGCGCTACACTGCATGACGCAACAACAACCGGTGTAGACTACCCGCAATGAAGCCAGTCGCTACCAGCGCCAACCCCCCGTCTAACGATGAAACTTTTCTGCGCACGGCGTTGGAGCAGGCGCAACTAGCTGCGGATGCGGGCGAAGTCCCGGTCGGCGCGGTGATTGTCGGCCCCGATGGAGACGTACTGGCACGCGGACAGAATCGCGTCCTGCGCGACAGCGACCCCACGGCCCACGCGGAGATGGTCGCGTTACGCGCGGCAGGCAGGGCGCTTGGCAATTATCGTTTGGAAGGCTGCACGCTCTACGTCACGCTGGAACCCTGCGCCATGTGCGCCGGAGCCATGATTCATGCGCGGATTGCGCGTCTGGTCTACGGAGCCGCCGACCCAAAAGCGGGCGCGGCAGGCAGCGTGCTCTCCGTTTTGAATCACCCGCAACTGAATCATCAGATACAGGTGACCAGCGGCGCGTTGGCAGAGGAATGCGGCGAAATGCTGCGGCAGTTTTTTCGCCAGCGGCGTTAGAGAACACCACCCAACGTTCCGATTGCAAGGCCATTTACGGGCGAGCCGGAGCCACGTCCCCTGCAACATCCTAACTTGCGCGAAGCGTTCTTAACGATTTAACGACTTTTCCTCTAAAGTTTGCTCCCCTCCAGCCGAAATAGTGTCCAGGTCAACGCAAATCAAGCGCTGCAACCGACTGTCCTATGCCCTTGCGGACAAAGGCGGAAACGGTTGCAACAGCAAAGGATGCCCACAACAGAAAGAATGTCCATATCGGGACAGACCGCGCTGAATCTCTTCCGATATTCGAAAATAATTTTTGCATCCAGAATGTTTTTTGCATCCAATGCTAACAAGGAAGCTCAAACCAGCATCCAACCAGAAGTGGGGCAAGTAAGACGGCGATTACACCCGAAGCAGATGCGATTCCCTTGCAGCAAAAGTACGAATTCTCCCGTTGAAATGAACGAAAATTCCGATTCTCCATTGAGGTCTTATTACATGGTCAATACATGTGCAAATCCAGAATGTCGCAAGATATTGCGCTATTTGCGGGATGGCGTGGTGTATCTATTTTCAAACCAGCAAACATCGGATGCCAAGGCAAAAACACTGCAACCCACAGAACATTTCTGGCTCTGTGGATCGTGCGCCGAGCGCTGGATATTGAAGCCCGATACGGAGAGCCGTGTCCGACTGGTTCAAAAATCGCTGCGGAAAAACTCTGTTCCCGTAACAGAGACGAACACGGCCCTGCCTTACGCCATGTGATGCTGGCACTCGGCCTGCCTGTGACAGCGGGCAAGCGGCGTGTCCGTGCGCGTTTTTCAGGCTGTATTTTCTGAAGCTTGCGTTGCGTGGGCCACGAGTTGAATGCTAGCGCTTGGCATCCAGTTTGACCGCAGCAGCGGGCGGGCGGATCCCGGAGCGGCTCTTGGCACATCCACCAGAACAACCACACCTAGCCCCATTCAATGCAGACTGAAGATTCTCCCTGTCATAGATTCCAGTCAGCGCATTCCAGCGGATGCGTGCAATTTCCTGCATCATTTGCATCCCATCTCGCAGATAGCTGATGCGCGAACGCTCATCGTGCCCCCAGGTAACAGGAACTTCCCTGACTCGCAGACCGTGGCGCAAAGCGATAAAGAGCAGTTCTGGATCAAAGCCCCAACGCTCAATGCGTTGCCGGGTAAAAATTTCCTGCGCCGCCTCCCGACGAAAAGCCTTGAAGCCGCACTGAGTATCGGCAAAGGGCAATCCCATAACGAGGCGCGTGCATCCGTTGAAGCAGCGCCCGAAAAAGCGTCGATACAGTGGCTGCCGGATGGTCTGCCGCTTGCGCTCCAACCAACGGGAGCCAATGGCCACATCCGCGCCATCGGCCAACGCGGAAAACAACAGCTCGGCCTCTTCCATTGGAGACGAGAGATCGGCATCGGTGAACATGACGATAGGCGCATGCGCCTGCAATATGCCGTTGCGGACGCTATAGCCCTTGCCCCGGTTGCGGGAGTTCTCAATCAGCCGAACCGCAGGATGGGACGCGGCGACACTCCGCACGATTTGCGCTGTTTTGTCGCTTGATCCATCGTTGACCACAAGCACTTCCGCCGCCCAGTTTCTTCGGGCAACGCAATCCAGCACGCCATTGAGCGTTGCTCCAATGCGCGCCTGCTCGTTATACGCCGGAATGACGATGCTATATTGCAGTTCTGCCATGCGTTGCCTGAAGTATGCGTTGCCCGAAGAAACCATCCTCCCCGCCTCTGTTCCCGACAGGACTCCATGCCTGATTCCAACAAGGTGGATGTGCAACGCGCATCTTGGTTCAGCATAGGGTACCAAGAAAAATTAGGCAATTGGAAAGCAAAAACACATCCGTTGCCCGTCCCAAAAGGAATCGACCCCCTGTACGGTGCTACACTCGACCCATGCATGTACAGGAATCACCCAAACGACGTTCCTTCTGGCTCTGGCTGGCTCTGGCTGGCGGAGTTTTTGCCGTTTTCATCGCCATCTTCTGGAGTCTGGCTCTGATATCCATCCGGGGCAACGGCTTTCAGGGCACGGACTTCGGATCGTTTCGCTCCAACCGGATTGCGGTCGTGGACATCTCCGGCCTCATTCTCTCGCCGGACACGATCAACAAGCAGTTGGAAAACTTTGCCGACGACGACTCCGTGAAAGCCATCATTTTGCATATCAATTCGCCCGGTGGCGGCGCGGCGGCTTCACAGGAGATTTATCACGAGGTGTTGCGCATTCGCACCAAGCACAAAAAGCGCATTGTCGCCTCCATTGAGAGCGCCGGGGCCAGCGGAGCGTACTACATCGCCTCCGCCGCCGATAAGATTTACGCCAACCAGGCCAGCATTGTGGGTAGCATTGGCGTCATCGCGCAGTGGGTCAACTACGGCGACCTGCTGCAATGGGCCAAGCTGAAGGATGTCACCATCAAAGCTGGCGCGTTGAAAGATGCCGGTTCCCCCACACGCGATCTGACGCCAGCGGAGCGGGCCTACTTTCAGAATCTGATCGACAACATGCACCAGCAATTTATCGACGACGTTGCTACGGGTCGCCAGTTGCCCGTCGCGCAGATTCAAGCGCTGGCCACCGGACAGGTCTGGACGGGCCAGCAGGCGCTTCCCTTGCATCTAATTGACCAAACAGGGGGCTTCCATGAGGCATTGATGGATACGGCGCGCGCGGTCGGCATTCATGGCAAACCAACGATTGTGCGTCCGGAAAAACCTTCGCACGGCCTTCTGGAAAGCCTTCTGGGCGCGAGTTCACGCTCTTTGTTCCCCAGCCCGGAAACGCTGTTGGAGAAGAGTCCGGGGTTCTACTTCATGTGGCAATAGCAAACCGTTTCCTTTCATCAGGTTGCAGCTTTCCATCGGTTGTTGTATGTTCAAACTATAGGAGTGGGCATGACCAAATCTGATCTGGTTGTCGAGGTAATGCAACTGGGCGATCTGACCCGTACAGACGCGGAAAAGATCGTCGAGACCGTTTTCGATTCCGTCGTCGGCGCCCTGCGCGCCGGAGACAAGATTGAAATCCGTGGGTTTGGCAGCTTCCGCACGCGCCAGAGAAAGCCGCGCATTGGCCGCAATCCCAAGACCGGCGCCCGCGTGGATGTTCCTGCCAAGCGCGTCCCGTTCTTCAAGCCCAGCAAAGACCTGCGCGACATGGTGAACGCTGGTACCGACGCGCCTGCAACGCCTCTGGCAACTCCGGCCTTGTAACTACCCTACCCTGCCGCAGAATGGCACGGTGGAAAATGCGGGAGCGGCCATGCCAGAGTTGCCAGAGGTGGAAACCATCGCCCAAGGGGTGAATGCGCGTGCGCGTGGGCGGAGAATTGTCTCGGTGTTTTTTGGTTCCAAGCCGGAGCCGCTCAAATCGCCTCGCAACGAGATGCTGCGCGCTCTGAAACATCATTCCATTGCCCAGGTTCGCCGCGTCGGAAAACACATTGTCTTTGATCTGGCGCGAGGGGCGGGAACCACTCCCGTTGCACAATGGCTGGTGCATCTTGGCATGACCGGGCGACTGCTGGTGGCGCAGCCGGAAGCACCCATCCCCGCGCACACACACGCCATTCTTCGCCTGGACGACCGGCGCGAAATTCGCTTTGTGGATGCGCGCCGCTTTGGACGGCTCTCTGTGCTTTGGCTGGGCGAGGATGGGACGAGCGAGGGTTTTACTGGGACAGGCTTTGTCGGGACAGGACGGGAGCCGCTGACGATCTCCGCCGAGGAGTTCGTCGCGCTTTTTCATCGCAGAAAAGCGCCGATTAAATCCCTGCTGCTGAATCAGTCGCTATTGCATGGGGTGGGCAATATCTATGCCGATGAGAGTCTCTTCCACGCCGGGATTCGTCCCAAACGCCAAGCCGCGCGGTTGACGCGGGCGGAGCTATTGCGGCTGCGGAAGGCATTGCAGACCGTGCTGCGGAAGGCGATTGCCAGCGGCGGATCGTCGGTCTCGGATTACGTGGACGCGGACGGAGTACAGGGATTTTTCCAGTTGGAGCATTGCGTCTATCTGCGGACGGGAGAGCCATGTCGGGTCTGTCAAATGCCGATTCAGCGGATTGTGCTGGCTGGACGCGGCACGCATTACTGTTCCCGCTGCCAAAGTTAGTGCAAGATTGACAGGCATCTATTTCGGAAAATCATTCACTTACATGTTCCGCCGCCCACAAAGTCACAACATGTCCTGCGGGTTCCGGGTCGCGGACACCAGAGACAAGATCGTGAATATCCAAGCCGATGCGCCGACCCAATACTGTATCCACCAACAAGCGGAAGTCGCTGACGAAAGTAGCCCGCTCCTGGTACTGATGATCCAGCCGCTTCTTGATGGGAGAAACCACATTGATATGGAACTCCTCCAGTATTTCGTTGGGAACATCGTGCAGTATGGCTTCTTCATTGGCAAAGGCCAGCGTGGCCGCTCCAGTGACTCCGGGGCGGTAGCGCATGTCCAGATGCTCATGTTGCGGCAGCTTGGGCCGCGGGCCGACCAGGCTCATATCGCCACGCAGCACGTTGTACAGTTGGGGAAATTCGTCCAGCTTGTACTTGCGCAGGAATCCGCCGATGGGGGTCAGGCGCGTGTCGCCTGTTTTGGTGACGCAGGGGCCGGAGCCAACAGGATCGTGGTACATTGTGCGGAATTTGTAGATGGTAAACGCGCGCCGATGGAGACCCGTGCGCTCCTGACGAAAGAGAATGGGGCCATCGGAGGTCAGCCACACGAGAACCGCGACGGCGAGCATGATCGGCGACAGCAGAAGCAGCGCCGGAATCACGCAAGCCAAGTCAAAAAGTCGCTTGAGTGGAGACACGCACCACGGGCTGACGGCGGGTTCCACAGGCAACTGCACCGTAGGCAATTTTACCAACGCTGGATGAACCTGGGGCAACACGCGCTTGCTGATGCGTGCAAGGACATCCCGTCCACTTGCCACCGCTATACACGACTCAGCTTGACGGGGATGGATACCTGGATTCGCACTCAAAATGTAGCCTCCAATAGGCAACGAAAGTCAGTCGTACACAAACAGGGGTCTGACACAAAAAACGCTCAATCATGCAGCGCGGAAGAAAAGACAACAAGTACGCCTACGATGGACACGATCTGCGGCGTGAGACGTCTCGCGGAATGATCTGCGTAGCTTCCTCATCGTCCGTTTCACTATTTTCATCGGTTCCATTTGTATTTTGCGTGAATTTTTACTTACATTTTCCACTGCTGCGCCCAAAATAGAACCGTACACCCTACTACAGGCACACATGAGAAAAAAATGTTGCGAAGGCTCTTATTTTGTACCCAAGGGAGTACTCCCCCTTGCTTAAGTGGAACACATCCTGTGGCCGATGTAAAGGCGTATAACAGCCTGTGACGCAAGGGGTTAGACTTCCAATGCCGACTTGTGCAGGGCTTCCCTCCATCCCCAAAGAATTATGTAACACTTGCCTGCCGATTGCATCTCTATGTAGGAACGGTGCGGGAACGCAATCTTGCAGCCGTATTGCCTATGACAACCGTATGCCTATGAAAAATAAATTATGTCTTCAATGTTCCGCGAGGATAGCCATTTTGTTTGCATTGCTGCTTCCGGCGGGAGTTCTGAAAGCGCAGCCGCCGGAGACGCTGACACTAGCAGATGCCGTGTCCATTGCGCTGGGGAAAAATCCTACGCATGAGATGGGCGTGGCGGATACACAAGGGGCAAAGGCGTCGGTCACGCAGGCCAGCGCCACATTTTTTCCGCATATAGGCTTTGCGGAAAATGCCATGATCGGCAACGATCCGGTGTATGTCTTTGGAACCCGTCTGCGTCAGGGGCGTTTCAATACGTCGGATTTTGCGCTGAATCAATTGAACTCCCCCGATGCCATTGGAAATTTCATGAGCAGGCTGGAAGGAAAATGGAATGTATTTGACTCCTTCGCCAGCACATCACAGATGCGCCAGGCCAGGTTGGCAGAGACGGCTTCGCAGCAGGAGTTGAATTACGCAGATCAGAATCTGGTCTACCAGGTTTTGAATGCCTACTACGCATGGTTACTGGCGAAAAAACAGGTTGATCTGGCGCAACAAACAGAAAAAACCGCAGAGGAATTGGCCAAAACCAGCGCCGCGCGCGTGGAGGCTGGCACTGCGGTTGACTCGGATTTGCTTGCCGCAAACGTTAATCTTGCCATGCGTCAGCAGGATTTGATCCAGGCGCAGAGCGGCGTGGAGATCGCGCGCGCGCAATTGGAAACGGCTCTCGGAGCGGAACTCGCGCCGGGACAGCAGCCCGCCGAAATGCTCCAGGAGCATATCTATCCTTCGGTGGCGCTGGAAGAGGTGGAGGCCCGCGCCTTACGCCAGCGCTCCGATTTGCTGGCGATTGCCTCGCAGATTGGAGCGCAGCGAAGTGGTGTTCGGGCAGCGAAGGCTGCCTTTGGGCCTCGCCTCAATGTATATGGCTCGTATGAAGCGGATAATCCTTCTTTTGCAGGTGGAGGAAGCACCAACTGGATTACGGGAGCGGAGCTTCGAGTCAATATCTTTAGTCGAGAGAACAGCGCGGCCCTCGCGCAGGAGAAGGCACAATTGAATCGTTCCGAAGCTGCGAAACAAAACGCGCAGAATGCCATCCGCCTGCAAGTGCGGCGCGCGTTTTACGAATACGATGCAGCCCGTCAGATGCTGGATGTTTCCAGAAGCTCAATTGCCCAGTCACGGGAAAGTTTGCGCATCACTCGCGACCGCTACGAAAGCGGGTTAACAACCATGACCGACTTACTGCGCTCCGAGGATGCCGAGCGCACCAGTCGGACAAACTACTGGCAATCCGTGTATCGCTATGTACTCAGTTATGCCGCGCTGCAATTGGCGAGCGGCGATCTTTCTCCGCAATCCCCGGTGGTGACGCAATGAAAAAATATCTCCCGCTTTTCTTTTTACTTTTGTCGTTGACCATCGGCATGGTCTCTTGTTCTTCAAAAAATGCTGCCACGCCAGCCACGCCGAAAATGGTGCAGGGTGTTGCGCTTATTCAGGTGCATCCGCAGGCCGTGCCGGGCCTGTTGCAGGTGACAGGAACAGTGCAGGCCGCAGAGACGGCCCAGATTGCGCCGCAGGTGATGGGCACGATCACGGCGGTGAATGTGACGGAAGGGAGCCGCGTTGCTGCTGGCCAGGTATTGGCGCGGATTAACGCCGCGCAACCGCAAGCAGGTCTGGAGCAGGCGCAGGCGAGCTTGTCCGCTGCCAAACATGAAGTGGCTGCGGCGGAGAGCGGGCAATCGCTTGCGGCGTCTACCATGCAGCGCTACGAACTGCTCCATCAGCGCAAGGCAGTGAGCGCACAGGAGTACGACGAAGTTCGGCAGCAGTTACAAGCTGCAAGCGCGCGTTTGGACGTTGCAAGGGCGAACGAAGCACAGGCCAGAGCTGCGGTTTCGCAAGCGGAAACTACTCTGGCATTTACGCAGATTCGGGCACCATTTTCTGGCATCGTGACAAAACGCCTCGTCGATCCCGGAGCAATGGCATCTCCCGGAGGTGCGCTGTTCATCCTTGAAAGCACGGGTCGCTACCACTTGGAAGTAAGCGTGGATGAAGGCAGCGTTCCACTGCTTCGGCAAGGAGAAAGCGTTCCGGTTGAGATTGACGCCATTGCACAAAAAAATCTGGTGGGAAAGATCGCGCAGATTTATCCCGCTGCGGATGTCGACAGCCGCAGCTTCACGGTCAAGATTGAGCTGCCGCGCGATGCAGCATTGCGGAGTGGACTCTTCGGGCGCGCCAATTTTATTTATGGACAAAGAATCTCCATTCTTATTCCGCAGAAAGCCGTGGTGCATCAGGGAGACTTGGCGAGTATCTACGTGGTGGGCGCAAACAACATTGCGTTACTCCGCTATGTCACCCTTGGCAGGCAACTCGGAGATCAGGTGGAAGTTCTCTCCGGGTTAAGCGCAGAAGAAACAATTGTCGCTGCGCCAAATGGCAGAGAATTAGGCGGAAGATGGGTTGAGGCGCAAAGATGAACCGTCCTCTTGGCATTGCTGGCCGCATTGCGCAGGGTTCGATCAATTCCAAATTGACGCCGCTGCTGATCCTGTTTGCGTTTCTTGTGGGCGCGTTTGCTGTTCTGAAAACGCCACGCGAAGAAGAACCCCAGATCATCGTACCTATGTTGGATGTGATGGTGTCGATGCCCGGAGCTTCTCCGCAGGAGGTGGAGCAGCGCGTCAGCGTTCCGCTGGAAAAATTGCTACGTCAGATTCCCAGCGTGGAATATGTCTACTCCATCTCGCGTCCAGGTTCCAGCCTTATCATCGTGCGTTTTCAGGTTGGCTCCAACCAGGAAGATGCCATTGTAAAGACCTACGACAAGCTCTATTCCAACCTTGCCACGATGCCCCCCGGAGTCTCGCCTCCGATTGTCAAAGCGCGCTCGATTGACGATGTTTCCATTCTTGCGCTTACATTGTGGGGGCCGAACTACGATGCGTATCGACTGCGCCAGATCGCTGCGGAACTCAAAGACAATATCAAGCAGACCGACAATGTTTCTGAGGTAACGATCATTGGCGGCGAGCCGCGCACCGCGCGCGTGGTGCTGGATGATGCGCGTCTGGCAGCTTATGGCGTGACGGCGGGGCAGGTTGTTGGCAGTTTGCAGGCTGCCAACGTCAGAGCGCAGGTTGGATCTTTTTCGCAGGGCAATCGCGAGTTTCTCGTTGACGCGGGCCGCTTTCTTACCGATGCCAATGGATTGCAGCAAGTTGTTGTGAGCCTTAAAAACGGGCACCCTGTCTATCTTCGAGATGTAGCGAAAAAGATTGAGGATGGCCCTGCCGAACCGAGCAACTATGTACTCTACGCCAATGCAGCCGGAACGAAGCAGCAGCCAGGATTGCAGCAAGGTGTTGATTATCCTGCCGTGACGATTACCGTCGCCAAGATTAAAGGCACCAATGCAACGATGGTTGCCAACCACGTTCTGGATCGCATCCAGAAATTGCGTGGGGATGTTCTACCGCAGGACTTAAACATCACCACAACGCGCAACTATGGAGATACGGCAAAAGAAAAGTCGGATGAGTTACTCGAACACTTACTGCTGGCTATTTTTTCTGTCACCGTGCTCGTTGCATTTGCGCTGGGTTGGAGAGAGTCTGGTGTCGTTCTTCTGGCGATTCCCGTTACGCTGGCATTCACGCTTGCCATTTTTTATTTTTATGGTTACACGCTAAACCGCGTGACTCTGTTTGCGCTCATCTTCAGCATTGGCATTCTGGTGGATGATGCTATCGTCGTCGTCGAAAACATTGTTCGTCATTTCCGATTGCCGGAGTGCAAAGGTAGAAATCTTGCGGAAGTCGCCGTAGAAGCTGTGGGAGAAGTTGGAAATCCAACCATTCTGGCAACCTTTACGGTGGTCGCGTCCATCTTGCCGATGGCTTTTGTACGGGGATTGATGGGGCCGTACATGCGTCCCATCCCCGTTGGCGCTTCTGCGGCCATGCTGTTGTCGTTGCTTGTGGCCTTCATTATTTCTCCGTGGGCCTCTCTGCGATTGCTGGGACACTACGCGCACGACGCTGCGAAGCCTCATGATGAATCCAATAGCTGGATGACGCGCACCTACCACCGCGTGATGCGCCCGTTGATCGCGAAAGCCTCTTCCCGATATTTATTTTTAGGGAGCGTGGTGGTTCTCTTATTGCTGTCGATCCTTCTGGTACCGCTCAAGCTGGTCAAGGTGAAAATGTTGCCCTTCGACAATAAGAGCGAGTTCCAGATCATCATCGACATGAAGGATGGAAGCACACTGGAGCAGACCACGCGCTTGGCGCAGGCGATGGGCGCGTATCTCGCAAAACAGCCGGAGATCGTGAACTATCAGATATATGCCGGAACATCCGGCCCATACAACTTCAATGGACTGGTGCGACACTATTTCCTTCGTAACCAACCGAACCAGGCAGACATTCAAGTTAACCTGCTTCCGAAAAATGAACGAGGCGCGCAGAGTCACGAGATTGCGCGCAGATTGCGGCCAGAACTGGATAAAATTGCCGCTCCGTTTGGCGCTCGCATTGAAGTAAGTGAAGTTCCGCCTGGGCCGCCAGTGCTACAAACGCTGGTGGCGGAAGTCTATGGGCCAGACCTGAACGGCCAGATTGATGTAGCAAAACAGATCAAGCAAATCTTTCGACAGACACCCGGAGTGGTGGATGTTAACTGGTACGTGGAAGACCCGCAACCGAAATACGACATGCGCGTCGATCTTGCCAAAGCCGCCCAGGTGGGAGTTTCGGCAGAGGAGGTAACGCGCACACTGGAGATTGCCCTGCATGGAGCCAATGCGGGATTGTTGCACTCCGCCACGGCCAAAGAGGCGGTTCCGATCAATGTTCGTCTGGATCGCGCGGATCGCTCGAGCATTGAGCAGTTGCAGGGGTTGAAACTGCCAACGGCCAGTGGCGGTCAAGTGTCGCTGGGAGAAGTGACGACTCTGCACGAGACAACATTACAACCCAGCATCTATCGCAAAAACATGCGGCGCGTGGTCTATGTAACTGGAGACCTTGCAGGTGGAGAAGAAAGTCCGGTGTATGCGATTCTGAAAATGAATCGGGCGCTCGACAAGCTACGCCTGCCGCAAGGATATATTCTAGGTCGCTATAACTCTGTTCAGCCGGACTCTACCGCGCGATATTCGATGAAGTGGGATGGTGAGTGGCAAATTACCATTGAGGTCTTTCGCGACTTAGGACTTGCTTTCGCAGGCGCGTTGTTGCTGATTTATGTTCTGGTCGTGGGATGGTTTCGTTCTTTTCTGGCACCGTTCATCATTATGGCTCCCATTCCACTCACACTCATCGGAATCCTGCCAGCCCATGCGTTGATGGGAGCATTCTTTACGGCAACGTCGATGATTGGTTTCATCGCGGGGGCAGGAATTATTGTTCGCAACTCGATTATCCTTGTGGATTTTATCGGGCAACGTCGCGACGAAGGCATGACGCTGGAGCAGGCCGTGGTCGATGCCGGAGCCGTGCGTCTGCGTCCAATCTTACTGACGGCTGCGGCGGTTGTTATTGGCGCGAGCGTCATTTTGACCGACCCAATTTTTCAAGGGCTGGCGCTTTCGCTGATGGCCGGAGGAATTGCTTCAACCTTGCTTTCCTGCGTGGCTGTTCCATTGTTGTATTACATCGTGGAAAGACGAAAACATGACTCGAACACGCTGTCGCTTTCAACCGCTGCGCATTGCAGCACGGAGGAACTTATATGACCGTCGAACAAGGAGTACGTTTTCTGGCAGGCGCGCTGATTCTGATATCCCTTGCATTGGGGCACCTGTACTCCCCTTATTGGTACTTCTTCACCGCGTTTGTCGGCGTGAATCTTTTCCAGTCCTCGCTTACAAACTGGTGTCCCGCGATGCTGATTTTTCGCAAGTTTGGAATGAAAGATGCTTCCTGTGGCTTGGATGGGGGAAATTGATATTTCTGTAAGCATCTTTCGATCTTGAAAGACGGTTAATGCGCGGCGGTCGTTATCGTCGGAGGCGCGTTGTTTTGTGTCTCGGACAAGGTGGCGAAGTAACTGTGATCTTCCAGATTTCGATAGAAGATGCCTGCGAGTTCCGCAGCCTTGGGGCCAAAGGTGGGGCGTCCACCTTCCAGAAAAAAGACTGCGACCATGCGTCCGGATGGGGTATCCGCGTAAGAGGCGAACCAACCAAAACGAGTGCCGTGGTTGGAGCAGGTGCCCGTCTTGCCCAACACGGGAAATTCTGTAAAGTTGGCGCGCAGCGCGCGCGCCGTGCCATAGCGCACGGCTCCGGCCATGCCGTCGGTCATCTGCGGAATCAGCGGGCCAATATCCAGTGTGCGCTTGATGCGCGGCGTGAAGCGGGTGACATCTTCCGGCGTTTGCGGATGTTGCAGATAGTAGAGCGTGCCGCCGTTGGCAATGGCCGAGACCAATGCGCCCAGTTGCAGTGGCGTCATGGAGATGCTCTCGCCAAAGGAACACATGCGGCCTACTCCGCCCATTTTTTCCGGGAGTACATGGCTGGGATAGGTGCCGAGTTGCTCACCGGGAATGTTATAGCCCGCCAGCTCGCCCAGGCCGAAGAGATTGGCGTAGTGGCGAACACGTTCAAATCCAAGGCGGCGTCCGACCGTCTCAAAGTACAAATTGTTGGAGTGAGCCAGCGCCTCCGTCAGCGTGACGTGATAATACTTGCCCAGAGCGACGGGCGTATCTTTGGTGATGATGCCCTCCTCAAGCGCGGCAAGGCCGACGGAGAGCTTGATGGTGGAGCAGGGTTCGGCACCGCTCGACAACGCCAGCTTCTGGTTCACCATCGCCAGAATGCGCCCGTTATTCGGGTTGATGACGACAACCGTGCCATTCATATCGCCCAGAGCATCAATGGCCGACTGACGCACGATGGGGTCTTCACCCGCCGTGATGTCTCCGGCGGTCTGATTGTTGGCAAAGGAACTGGCCGTGAAGCGCTCATAATAGCGATGATGCCGACGCGAATAGACGCGGCGATAGTGTACCCGCGTGACCGAATGGTGATGTCGGCGGGTCACGATGTGATGATGCACACGCGCATTTTCATGTAGCGATGAGGTCTGCGCGTGGGCCTTTGCCGCAGACGATGCTGGCGCGGTCGCCGGTGTTGTCGTGTTGGATGCGTCGGCAACCGCTGCGGCGCGAAGCGATGCCGCTCCGATGCCCAGGACAGCGGGCACAAGAAAGAGCAGCGACGCTCGGAAGAACGCCGTCCAGCGTTGGCTCGGATTAAAAAAGGTACGCCTCATTGAAATACAGCCACACATCGCGAAGCGCGCCTCGCGGATTCATCGCCCGATCTCTGGCGGGCGCACACGAACCAACGCCTCCACCTAGAGTATCGGCCATGATCCGTTGGATGCAAGCTGGGATCGCATATTTTTGATTCCACTGAATACGCCTATGGGAATATGCCTATGGCATGGTTTGCCGCAAATACGCCGGAATGTCGAGTTGGGCATCCGCGTAGGCATTTTCTTCCACCGGAACATGCAGGGCGGGTTCACGCGATTCGGCCCTATGCTCCTGCGTCCGACCGGGTAATCTTTCCGGCACCCGTTCTGGCGCGTAGACAGGGGCGATTTCCTCGTTATCGGCCACGCTGGCTTCCTGACTATCCTCCAGCATGTCTTCCATCGCCGACGACGGCGCGGCAGGGACGGCACGCACATCCATCTCCACCCCCAATCCATCTTCGATCTCCTCGCTGGCGAATCGCGCCTTGGGCGGGGCGAGCTTCTCTGCTCCTGATCGCGCCTCAATCCCCTCTGGCCGCAGCATTCGCTCTCTGCGTTGCGGCGTGTCATGGCGGAAGCCCGTGGCAATCACGGTAATCTTGATGTCTTCGCCCAGAGATTCGTCGAGTACCGCTCCAAAGATGATGTTGGCATCTTCATGCGCGGCGTTCTGGATAATGGTTGAGGCCTCGTTCACCTCGCTCAGCTTCAGCGTACTGGAGCCGCTGATGTTGATGAGGATGCCACGCGCCCCGTCAATCGCGCCCTCTTCGAGCAGCGGCGAGGCCATCGCCGCGTGCGCCGCTTCCATTGCGCGGTTGGAGCCGCTGCGTATCGCCGTGCCCATCACGGCATAGCCCATGCCCGCCATTGTGGTCTTCACGTCGGCAAAGTCGCGGTTGATGATGCCCGGAATCGTAATGATGTCCGAGATGCCCTGCACGCCCTGGCGCAAAACATCATCCGCGATGCGGAAAGACTCAAAAAAGCCTGCGTCCTTGGCCACGTTCAGCAGCCGCTCGTTGGGGATCACGATCATCGTGTCCACGCTTTCGAGCAGCTCTTCCAAGCCACGCTCGGCCTGCTGCTTGCGCCGCTTGCCCTCAAATCCAAAGGGCCGCGTGACGACCGCTACGGTTAGGGCACCCATCTCGCTGGCCAGCGAAGCAATCACCGGAGCTGCGCCAGTGCCCGTGCCGCCGCCCAGACCCGCCGTGACAAAAACCATGTCCGCGCCTTCGAGCGCCTCCAGAATTTTCTCCGAATCTTCCAGCGCCGCCTGACGGCCAATATCGGGATTCGCTCCCGCGCCCAGCCCGCTGGTGCGCTTGACACCCAATTGCAACTTAACCGGAGCTTTGGACGCGCGCAGCGCCTGTACATCCGTGTTGGCTGCAATGAAATCAACCCCCTCCACATGCGCTTCAATCATGCGATTGACGGCGTTGCCGCCGCCGCCACCCACACCAATCACCTTGATCTTTGCGCCGCGCATCATCTCCTCGTTGTACTGGATGCGCAGACTATCCTCACCACTACCGCCGACATTGTCATGATTCGTCATGCTTCACTCCTCGTTATGGATGCTGCTGCATTCCAACTTTTTATCGCTCTTGATACCACTCGCTTCATACGCTTCCGCCCACAATGGCGCGCAGTTTGGAGCGCAGGCCCGCATCCGGCCCGACCCGCTGCTGGCGCACGCGATGACTATAGAGCAACAGGCCCACGGCGGTGGCAAATTCTGGATCAACCAGGGAGTGCGGCATCCGCGAAAGCGGTACCGGCGAGCCAACCCGCGCAGGCACACGCAGCAAACTCTCCGCATGATCCAGCAAGCCCGCCAACTTGGCTCCGCCGCCAGTGAGAACCGCGCCAGTGCCCAGAGCCTCCAGCACTCCACCTTGACGCAGATTGTCGCGAATCATCTGGAAGAGTTCTCGCGCCCGTGGTTCCAGAATTTCGCTCAGAAGACGCAGCGGCACGCGCCGTGCCGCGCCCTCCTCCATTCCCTGCACGTCGATCTCCTGGGTCTGCGAAACCGCTGTCACCACGGAATGTCCAAACTGTCGCTTCAGGTACTCGGCCTCCGCCAGAGAAACACGCAGCACCACGGCCAGGTCGTTGGTAAAGTGATCCCCGCCGATGGGCAACGCCGCAGTGTGTACGACAGCGCCTTCAAAAAAAACAGCCAACTCCGTCGATGCCGCGCCGATGTCGAGAACGCAAACACCCAGCTCGCGCTCGTCGGCAGAGAGCACCGCTTCAGCCGCCGCAACCGCTTCAAAGATCGTGTCTGTTGCCTCAATTCCGGCATGATTCATGCAGGTGACGACGCTTTGCATGGCGCTTCCCAGGCAAGTTACCATCTGCAAATTCACCTCCAGCGTGCTGCCCACCATGCCCACCGGATTGTGGATGCCACCTTGTTCGTCGATCAGATACTCCTGTGGTAGCAGGTGCAGAATCGCGCGATCCGCGGGAAGTTGCACGGAACGCGCCCGCTCCACCGCTGCCCGCACATCTTCTTGTGTAATCTCTCTCGCGCGGCCACCCAAACGGATGCCGCCCCGACTGGAAAATCCGCGCACATGCGAGCCGCCAATCCCCACGGAGGCGCGGACAATCGTGCAGTCGGAGGCGGCTTCGGCCTGCTTGAAAGCTGCATCCAATGCTTTCGTCGCTGGTTGCAGATCAGCAATCACGCCGCGCTTCATGCCATGCGCATCCACAGCGGCGTGCGCCCGATAGCGCACCGCGCCATCCTGTAAATCGGCCACGAGCACCCGGATTTTCGAGTTTCCAGCGTCAAGAACCGCCAGCATGGATTCCTGTCGTTGCGCCATCAGCGTCCACCCTTCCCGGCGGCCTGCGCGTGTTGCGCCGTAGAGTTCGCCGTGTCTACTGTCGTCGTTGCGCCCGGTGTTGCCGGTGCGTGCTGCTCCGATCCACTTCCCGGCGCCATGTCCAGTACCACCTGTCGGCCATAGCGCATGTCCACCGATGCCAGACGCGGGTACTGCCGCAGCCACTCGGCGCGATGGGCAGCAAAGGCCTGGTAGCGCGCCAGGAAATCGCTGCTGCCAAAGTGAACCAAAATGTCACTATCTCCGTCGGCAAAGATGGCGCGAATGTCCTCCGGGTCGCGGACATTCACCTCGCTGACAGACTGCGAGATTTGCCCGCCCCCGGCATCCAGCGCAGCCATGAATTGCAAATACATCTGCATCTTTGCCGCTCGCGCCGCAGCCGAAGCGCTGCCTGCCACCCCTGTCACCACGGGGTAGGAGCCATGCGGCAAGCCTCCCGGCGGCATCGCCAGCAGCACTCCATCGGCATCGACCAAACGAATGGAATTGCCGTCGCGCAGATAGGCCACGGGCACGCGCTCCACAATGGCCACGCGCAGGCGATTCGGCCAGAGCCGCATCACCGTCGCGCTCCGCACCCAGGGAATCTCTTCGATTGCTGCGCGACGGGCCGCCAGCGGCACGGTGAAAACGCTGTGTCCAATGTCCTGGGCAAAGACGCGCTCTATCTCGGATCGCGTCACAATTTGGTTGCCCTGTAATTCAATATCCGCCACATTGTTCAGAAAAAAACGCGCATCGTGGCGCAGAAAACTTCGCGCTTCCCAGCCCAGAGCGACCACTCCCGCCAGCACGAACACACCGGCGGTTATGCGCAGCCAACGATGCCATTTGCCGCGCTGCGCCAATCGTCGGCGTGGGGGAATCCGGCCCGGACGCCGCAGGAATCTGGATTCTTCTTCCTCTGCGCCATCGCTCCCATCCTCGGAGGACACAGCGGGGAAGGATTTCGGATTTCGCGAACGATACGGCGGCATCGGCAGTTCATCTCCAAACTGCGCCTCTGTTTGCCCCTCGTCCAATCCATTATTTTTACGCACGCTCGCACCCCGCCCCGGAAGGTCGCTACTCCGAATCTTACCCGGTTTTCACGGGTTTTCACCATATTTTCTGGAAAGTATTCTTTTTTTTTGTTGGGTATGGATGACTTAAATCGCGTGCTGTTCCAGCGCCCCAAACACCATTGGAACCGCCTGCTGAATGTTTCCCGCGCCCAGGGTCAGAATCAGATCGCCCGCCGCAGATGTCTCCACGGCCTGCTGCACCGCCTCTTGCAGCGATGCCGCATAGCGCACATGGTTGCGACCGATGGCGGCCACCAATGCCGGAGCATGTACGCCGGGAAGCGGCTCTTCGCTGGCGGCATAAATGTCGAGAATCCAGACCTGATCGGCGGCATCGAAGCAATCGCGGAAGGCATCGAGAAGATCGCGTGTTCGGCTGTAACGATGCGGCTGAAAGAGAACATGAATGCGACGGAAGCCGCACTCGCGGGCTGCCGCCAGCGTGGCGCGAATCTCCGTGGGGTGGTGGCCATAGTCATCGACCACGGTGATGCCGCTCGCTTCCCCTCTGGGCTGGAAGCGACGATCCACACCGCGAAAGGCATTCAGGCCGGCGGCAATTTTTTCCACTTCAACGCCCAACTGCAATCCAATGGCGACGGCAGCGGTGGCGTTCCTCAAGTTGTGCGCGCCGGGAACATGCAACGTGAAGGGGCCGAGCGTCGCTCCGGCATGGATGACGTGGAAGTGCGCCAGTCCCGAAGGAGCATTTTTACTGCGAAGATTCTCTGCGCGTGGAAGAGGTTGCAGGCGAAACTCGGCTTCCGCTGCCATGCCGTAAGTGTGAATGCGGCGACGAACACGCGGCAGAATGGCAGCCAGCATGGGATCGTCCAGGCAGACAGTGGAGGCTCCATAAAACGGCACCTTGTCCATGAACTCCACAAAGGCGCTCTCAATATCCTGCATGTCGCGATAGCAATCCATGTGTTCGCGATCCAGATTGGTAACTACGGCTAGAATGGGCGAGAGCTTCAAAAAGGAGCGATCACTCTCATCCGCCTCGGCCACCAGATACTCGGAGCTTCCCAGCCGCGCATTCGACCCCATTGCGTCCACGCGCCCGCCGACGACAACCGTTGGGTCAAGATTTCCCGCCGCCAGCACGGAGGCAATCATCGACGTGGTGGTGGTCTTGCCATGCATTCCAGCCACGGCCACGCCGTATTTCAGGCGCATCAACTCCGCCAGCATCTCTGCCCGCTGAATGATGGGAATATGCTGCTGCCGCGCTGCGATCACTTCTGGATTGTGCTGACTCAGCGCGGAGGTGGTGACAACCACGTCGGCCCCGACGATATGGGCCGCTGCGTGGCCTTCGTGAACGATTGCGCCCAAAGCAGTTAAGCGATCTGTAATGCCCGACCGCCGCAGGTCGGAGCCAGAGACAGGAAATCCCATATTGAGCAGAATTTCGGCAATCCCACTCATGCCGATGCCGCCAATGCCTATAAAGTGAATGTGTTGAGAACGAACAAACATGAGGTTTCCTGGAGTCTGCCAGCCCTTACTCTATCAGCCGACGCGAGGCCAGAGATACCGCCGCCCGTGGAAAACCTCGCAGAAACCACCGTCCCCGATCTTCCTTTTGTGGCCGCCTGCCGTAACTATTTTGTAAAATGAGCGTCTATACCTGTGAGAGTCGGGAAGCAGGAAAGCCTGCAAGGTTGCCCCCTCCAGAACTCTCCGGGATCTCACCCCGAAAGCCACAAAAGGTCGTGGATACGACGGAGTGAGATGGTGGGAGGTACGATATGCGTACCCTTCGTTCCCTGAAGCTAGCTTTGATCCTGGCCGTGACCATCTTCTTTGTGCCGGTCTCCGCACATGCCGGTGTCTTCCTTTCCGTGGGTATCGCGCCTCCGGTGTTTCCGATCAATGCGTACTATCAGCCTCCCTGCCCCGGCGATGGCTACATCTGGACTCCCGGATATTACAACTACGACGACGGCGGTTACGTTTGGATGCCGGGAGCGTGGGTAATGCCTCCATACATAGGCGCTCTTTGGACGCCGGGATATTGGGGCTTTGGCGGTGGATTTTATAACTGGTACCCAGGGTACTGGGGCAGATCCGTGGGGTTCTACGGCGGCATAAACTACGGCGGTGGATATTACGGCGATGGGTTCATCGGCGGCTACTGGAACCACGGCGCTTACTTCAACAACAGAACCGTCAACAATATCAACACCAACAACGTGCATAACGTCTACAACGGCGCTCGTGGGCCAGGGGGCTACCGCGCCAACAGTGGATACAACAGCATTGGGCGCAATGGAGTGCAGGGCACGATGCAAAATCGCGGCGCGATGCAGAGTCGTAGCAATTCTTTTGGCAACGGTATGAGAGGCGGGTCTCGTCCGCTGATTACGGCCAATCGTGGAGCAATGGGCAATCGCGGAGCCAATGGCTTCCAGGGGGGTCGGGGCATCCAAGCCAACCGTGGTGGCCAAACAACGATGGCCTTCAACCGTATACCCGGCGGTTTTGCCAACAACCAATTGTCCATGCGCAGCTATAACCAGATGCGTGGCAACGGATTCTCTGGAAACGGCGGTGGATTCGGGCAGCGTGGTGGATATGGACAGCGCGGCGGACTCGGCGGCAACGCCGCTCCACGCGGCTACAACGGAGGCGGCTACGGCGCACGCGGCAATGGCGGGGGTGGATTCGGCGGGCAGCGCGCCTCCTCTGGATTTGCTGGCGGTGGATTTGCTGGCGGCTCTCGTGGCGGCTTCAGTGGCGGAGGTTTCCGTAGCGGCGGAGGCTTTGGAGGCGGAGGCTTTCATGGCGGCGGTGGCGGCTTTGGTGGAGGCGGACACCGCTAAGCTAAACGCAATTCTTTCCCGGAGTTCCTACAGCCTGCTAATCAGCAGGCTGTAGCTTTTACAGCACCAATTCCCTCAGTATCTGGGCAATCTGCGAGGCAGCATCGGGATGGGCCAGCGCGCGCGCGCTGTGGCCCATTGCGGCCAGTCCTTCAGGATTCTCCAGCAGCGTTGTCAGCATCTCCAGCAATCGCTCCGCAGTCATGTCCGATTGGGGCAGCAGGGCTGCGGCTCCGGCCTGCACCAGCACCTCAGCATTGTGGCGCTGATGGTCATCCGCAGCCTGCGGAAACGGAATCAACAATGATGGTTTGGCGGCGGCGGCCAGCTCCGCAACGGTGCTGGCACCGCTGCGGCAGAGTACGAGGCTTGCTGCGGCAAAGCGTTGCGGCATGTCGTCGAGAAATTCGCTTACCTGCCAGCGATTTTGATCCGCGCCGCTTTGCATATATGCGGCTTGCGTCGATTCCAGATGTCGCGCTCCGCACTGATGCAACAGCGTCAGCCTTGGAATCGCAGCCAGCAGTTGTGGCGCAACCTGCGGCACGATCTGATTGAAGATGCGCGCGCCCTGGCTGCCGCCAAAGATCAGCAGGTGCGGCGCTGCGGTTTCCGCCAGAGGAGCCAGCGAAAAAAACTCTGCGCGAACGGGGATGCCTGTCACCGTCGCGTTGCGAAAATAGCGCGTCGTGGGCGCAAAGTTGACCGCAGCGGCCTGCACCCACAGCCCCACCCAGCGATTCACCATGCCGGGAACAGCATTTGGCTCAAAGGCCATGCGCGGCGTTCCGGTCAGAATGGCGGCCAGCATCGCTGGCCCGGAGGCATATCCGCCCACGCCCAAAACCACATGGGGGCGAAAGTAGCGCAGCAGGCGCATACAGGCAAGCAGTCCCAGCGGCAGATCGGCCAAAGTACGCAGGCGCGTGCGTAGCGGAACATGGTTGAGCTGGCCCACGCGCACCAACTCCAGCGGAAAGCCTGCGGCGGGAACCAGCCGCGTCTCCAGGCCACGCGCAGTGCCGAGAAAGCGCACCTCGGCGTTGTATTGCGCGACCAGTTCGCGCGCGATAGCCAACGCGGGAATGACATGGCCTCCGGTGCCGCCTCCGGCGATGAGTACGCGCAGGCGATCTTCAGGCTGCAAACCCTCGGCGGCCATCAGTCAATCTCCCGCGTAATGTTCAACAGCACGCCGATACTGGCCAGCATGAAAAACAACGAAGTGCCGCCTGCGGAGATAAACGGCAGCGCAATTCCCTTGGTGGGCACCAGCGCCAGCACCACGCTGATATTGAAAAACGCCTGAATCAACACCGTGGTCGTGATGCCCACGGCCAGAAAGCGCGCAAACGGATCGGTGGAAAGAATGGCTGCGCGCAGGCCGCGATAGCCCAGCACGACGAACATTCCCACTACAAACAGCGCGCCGATCAGGCCCAGTTCCTCGGCAATGTTGGCAAAGATGAAATCCGTATGCGGCTCCGGCAGGTAGAAGAGCTTCTGGCGGCCTTCCATCAGGCCCAGGCCACGAATGCCGCCGGTGCCGACGGCGATCAGCGATTGCAGAATGTGAAAGCCGGTGCGTTTGGGATCGGCCTGCGGATTGAGGAAGGCGATCATGCGCGCGCGACGCCACGCGACATGAAACAGCATGTAGTAAAGCACGGGCGAGGCGGCAAGAAACGCAAAGAAGAAGTAGCGTATCTTTGCGCCAGCCATGTACAGCATCAGCGCTGTAACGGCGGCGCAGACCAAAGCTGTCCCCAAGTCTGGTTCTTTCAGAATAAGCGCGATGAAGAGCAGGCTGGGCAGCGCGGCGGGCAGCACGTCGCGCCGCCAATCCTCCAAACGTCCGATGCGATCCTGCAAAAACCAGGCAAGAAACAGCACCAGCACAGGCTTGGCAAGCTCCGAGGGCTGAAAGCTGAGAACGGAAAAACGAATCCAGCGATGGGTGTGGTGCGAATCGCGCATGAAAAAGGCGGCCAGCAGCAACAGCGTGGTGAGGCCGACGGCAGGAAAGACTACGGTGGGGCGATTCCACTTGCGATAATCCACACGCATCAATACGAGCAACGCAATCAATCCGAGTATGGCCCAGGCCGCTTGCCGCGCAACAAAGGTGTAGGGCGAGCCATAGCGCTCCTTGGCCATAACCGCCGAGGCGCTAAAGACCATGAGCAGCCCAAAGAGCACCAGAAGCAGTGTCACGCCAAAGAGCCACTTATCTACGCCGACGCGCTTTGCCATGTCGCCATCCCTGTGGACTTCCCTTGCAACGCCTGCACGCATTGTTTGAAGACGCGCCCGCGATGCTCGTAATTTTCAAACTGATCGAAGCTGGAACAGGCAGGCGCCAACAGAACAATCTCCCCGGCCCTGGCCTGTGTCGCCGCCGCTGCCACGGCCTGTTCCAAGGTTTCGCACGCCTGCACCATTGTCGCTCCCGCAATCTGCTGCGCGATCTTTTCTGCGGCTGCGCCAAGGGTGTACACGGCGCGCACGCGCTCCTGCAATAGAGGCCGCAGCAGCGTGTAGTCGGAGTTTTTGTCCTTGCCGCCGAGAATCAGGTGAATGCCTCCGGCAAAGGACAGAATGGCCTTGGCGGCAGCATCCACGTTGGTTGCCTTGGAGTCATTGTAGTAGTCCACGCCGCGCACCTGAGCCACAAATTCCAGCCGATGCTCGACGGCGCGAAACCCGGCGACGGCGGCGCGGATCGTCTCCGCCGGAACGCCCGCAAGACGCGCCGCGCAGACCGCCGCCAGTACGTTCTCCACATTATGCGCGCCCTTCAGTGGAATTTCGCTGACCGGAAGAATTGGCTGCACCGCTGTTTGCTCCGTGGCGCGAAAGACCACCGCATCCTGATAAATAAAGGTTCCCTGCCGCACCGGACGCTTGGCGCTGAACCAGTAGACCTGGCTTTTGGCGCGGGCGGCGACGTGTTGCGTATGCTCGTCGTCGGCGTGGAGCACCAACAAGTCTTCCGCCGTCTGGTTGGCGAAGATGCGCTCTTTGGCGGCGATGTAGTTCTCCATCGAGCCGTGGCGATCCAGATGGTCGGGCGTAATGTTCAGCAGCACGGCAATGCGCGGGCGAAATTGCTGCGTGGTTTCCAACTGGAAGCTGGAGACCTCCAGAACATTCCATCCCGCAGGCTGGCTCTGCTCCACCAGAGCGATGGCGGGCACGCCGATATTGCCGCCCACCAGTACCGGAGTGCCGCTGGCGCGCAGAATCTCCGCGCATAAGGCCGTGGTTGTGGTCTTGCCGTTCGATCCGCTGATGGCCAGTATCGCGCCTTGGAGAAAGCGCGTGGCCAGTTCCAACTCGCCAAGAATGGGCAGGCCCAGGCTGCGCGCCTGCGTCCACTCCGGCGTATGGAGCGGTACGCCAGGGCTGACGACAATCATGTCCTGCCGCTGCAAGGTCAGCATTCCATGACCGCCCGCCTCGACCATAATTCCTGCGTCCAGCAGCGCGGGAATCTCCTGCGTCAGAAACTCCGCGCTGCGCGCATCGGAGACCGTTACCTGCGCTCCACGCCTGCGTAGAAACAGCGCTGCCGCCAATCCGGACTTGCCGACTCCGACGACTAAAACTTTTTTACCCTGCAATTCCACTCGGTTTCCAATTCTTCAATCTATTTCTTCGATCTGCATCCCGCCAATCTATTTGATTGTCCCATGATTTCGTTTCCGCGCCGGGCGGCAGCGCAGCAAGTTGGCTGACACAGCAGGCGCATTGCATTACAGTTGACATCCGTTACGTTACGCATTACGATTTCGTACGATCAAGGCGGTTGCACCATGCCGATGAAGAAACCACCCCACCCCGGCGGCTTTGTGCTGCGCCAATGTATTGAGCCATTCGGCTTGACGATCACTCGCGCTGCCGCTGCGTTGGGTGTCACGCGCACAACGCTGTCGGAGCTTGTGAATGGAAAGCGCGGCATTTCGCCGGAGATGGCCGTGCGGCTGGCGCAGGTCTTCGGCGGCAGCGCAGCAAGTTGGCTGACGCAGCAGGCGCATTATGATCTGGCTCAGGTTCGCACAGACCGCATCCAGCTCAAGCGGCTGGAGTGCGCGTAGGGTAGAGTCACGCGGGTGTTCCACATACGCCCGGCACCTTACGTCTTCCAGATCACCGACCACTGGCGCGCGGCAGGATCGAGAGTCGCCACCGTACCACTCTGTTTAGGCTGCACACCTTCGGCTGTCGCCAGATGAAACCGTTCGCCCAGTGTAGTGGGCACTGAGATGGAATCTGGAGCAGGCCCCGCTGCGCGATGAAACGTAAGCCGCCATCCCTGTTTGTGGTCGAGAGGCTCCAGCGCAAGATTCAAGCGCCCGAAGCGCGTAGGCGTTCCTTGTAGAAGATATGGATTGCCGGGAGCAAGCTCGCCTTCCGTAATTCCGGCAAGGAGTCGAAGATCGGCTCCATCCTCCAGCGCAAAGATGTGACGCATGTAGCGTATGCACTCCGCACTTGCCCAGTTATGCGGCATGTCCCCCACGTAGGAGCCAAGCAGGGCATTCTGGAGTGGCTGCTCCTCGCGCCAGCAATACTGCGGACTGGCGTGATTCAAGAATCCGATGAACGTATCGCGTGCCGCCTGCCGCATTCCGAGCCATAGATATACCTCTGCCACAAACGGCGCGTTGTACGTCCAGACTGCCTCGTGATGGTTCCAGCCTGTGTCTGCCGGAATGCCTTCCCGTCGCACGGCCTGCATCAGAGCTACATGCCCCTGCACGATTGGATGCCGGGGATCGAAGACCCGTCCCGGAAAAATCGTGTGCGACAAGGCCCATTGCGCGCACTGTGGACGAGGACGATCCCAGGGATTCGGGAGCTGCCACTCCGGGTCTTCCTTCAGCAGCATGGGCAAATACTCGAATTGGCCGTGGTACGATCGCATCTCCTGCTGCGCGGCACGGTTGAAGTCTGTACGCAGGTCTTGGTAGAGCGCCGTGGCGCGCGCGACCTCCGGCATTTTTTGCTGTTCGCCAGCCGCGCCAATCGCTTTCAGGCCCGCCATCACCCAAAGCGTGTTTGTCAATTCATCCCGCGAGCCATTGAATCCTCCATCCGCAAATCCCGTTGGCAGCAAGCCGTAGCGTCCCAGCGCACTCCCCTGTGCGCGTGCCCGGACGCGCAAATCCCGAATAAACTGAATGGCGGCCACGACATTGGGTTCAAACTCGTGAAGCAGGCTCCAATCCTGACTGAGTTCGCATTGGCGCACCAGCGTGAACATGGCGATGGCGGTGTCCTTGTAATGCTCGCTGCCGCTTGCTGCCACAATCTGGCCGCTTGGCTCCTGGTGACTCCAGGTCGCGCGCAGACCCTCGATCGCCTCCTTGTCATAGCCCAGATAGCGGGCTGCCTCCAGAATGAAGTTGCCATCGACCACCCAGAGGCCGCGATAGATGGTTGGCCCAACCTGAAAGGTCAACTTGCCGCTCTTCACTTCGCGTGCCTGTAGAATGTTTCGCGCGCAGGCTGTGACAAATTCTCCCTCCCTGCCGGGCACCTGCCAGGAGACGGGCGAGTGAAACGGAGACCAGGACGACCAGAACGCGCGCGCAGCATGGATCTGCTGGTCAGGATCCGCCAGCCCCGGCTGGAGTTGCGCTCCCGTCTGCCCAGCCTGCGGAAAGCGAAAGAAGGCGCGATACGGGCTGGACAGCGAGGCCACGCCGGGATGTACTGCAAGCTGCTGATGCGTGTCAGAGAAACGCTTCAGATGCGTGCGCTCGCTGGGATTGCCGAAGACCTTCCCTACAAACAAAATCTCCTGTGTTTCCGCGTGGCTGACGGTTAGAACTGCGTCGGCTATCTTCAACGCATACTTCTGTGTGGAGTGAATCTGCACTAAGGGGGAAACATTGACTGAATCCAAATTGCGAGGATGAATCTCCAGCAGTACGTTATCCACCCGCCCCTCATCCGCGTTGTTGGTCGCAAAGGTTGTGAGCGTCAGAATGGCATCGGCACGCTCCAGTACCGTGCGCAGGATGGGAGTCGAAGGAGACTCCAGCGTCTGATTCACCACCTTGGCTGGCTGCATTCCTCCCAAGTCAAAGCCTATCTTCAGTGGGAAGTAGAAGATTTTTCCTTCCCTGTCATAGCCGTAGAGAAGCGTTCCCGTTTCGTCGATCAGGCTTTTGCGCGGATCGTCGGGAAAACAGAAGGCGGTCTGGCGCAGAACCGGCGAGTAGCGAAAATCAATCGGTGTTGGCTCTCCGGGTAATCCCGGAGCAGGGGTGGCAGCCGATGCAGCAGTCGGATGCGTCATTGACTGCTGGGCCAGCGCTTCTGGCAGCAGCAGCGTGGATGTCAAGGCTCCGCCCGTCAGCAGCGTGCCTTCCAGAAATTGCCTACGGTTTACATTCTTCATCAGACAACATTCTGGGAGTTGTAAGAGCGTAGTGTCAAACACTGGGATGGCAGACACGGAGTTGCGCTTCAACGCACTTGTGTAGCGTTTCTCAAATGCGCGGGCGGCTGGAGCAGCGTACCCGCAATGTTGAGCGCAAACAGAACAACCGCAGTCAGCTCCATGAATGCGGAGCATGGCAGCAGCTTCCAGGCAAAGTTCCAATAGCCTTCATAGGCCAGCGGTTCCAGCGTCACGCGCAGCGCGCAGCCAACGTGCAACAGCAGCAGCGACCACAACATCAGCCGTGTGCTCCACAACACGCGCATCCCGCAAAAGGCGGGCAGGATGCGCTGGCCAATCACGAAGACCATCCCGGCAACAAAGCCCACCGTAAGCGCGTGGCGGCTTGCGCCCCAGATGCCGCCTGCGCGGTCGTAAAGAACCGCCGCTCCGGTTAGAACACACGACACAACCAGCCAGATATACGTGATGCGAATGAAGATCGGAAAGCTCGCATGAACATGCAGGAGTTTGGCTGGCTGCACGGCAGGCTCCCATACATGCAGCGCATCCACAGCCAGCAGGCTTGCGAACAAAAACGCGACGGCGGCGATGGGCAGCCATTGGGCAAAGACGGCAGCGATGCCTGCCAGACTACATCCATACGCCAGCAGTAGGCGATTCCCATTCGGCTTCCGAAATCCGGCGAAGACGGGCAGCCAGCGCGCATTGAATCCCCAGATGGTGGGAACCAGAATTCCCCAAACGAACAGGACAACAAGCTGCTGATCCAGCACATGCGGCAGCGCGGGCGAAGCGCCGTGGAGAGCCAGATGCGCGAGAGCGGCAAAATTGGCGATCAACGCCACCAGAAAAGCGATGGTTGCCGCCATGACGACGACCATCCATATTTCCGCGCGTTGCGCCGGCTGCTCCGGGCGATGCCGCCGCACGGAGTGAAAGAAGAAAAGGAACGCAACCAGTTCCAGCAGGCCGGAGAGTGGCAACAGAATCTTCCACTGCCAGCCAGTCACGCCGCCGATCCAGCGCAGCGCGATTCCAAGCGTCCATAGCGCCCACGAAGTCCATCCAGCGCGGACGGGAAAGCGCAGCGTACTCTGCATTTTTGTGAGCGAATAAAATCCAATACCAAGAATAAACGAGCCAATCCAGCCAAAAATCTGCGCCTGCCCATGCGCCTGCAACCACGCGGGAGACAGGCTGCTGAGCGTGCGTTGTTGCGAGATGCCAATCAAATTCCAAACGCCAAGAAAGGTTCCCGGCAGCAGCATAAAGAGCATTCCGCTGACGATGAAGGCCGTCACCAACCGCTGGCTGTGCTGCTCCATTACGATGCGCGTTGTGTCAGAATTCCCTTGCTGGACGGGCAGGGTCATGCACACTCCATAATGGATTTTCCAGACTGCTTTCCGGCCCGCGCCAACGCGCGCGGAAAAAGGATGTTGTTCTCCAGATGAATGTGCTGATGCAAATCCCGCTCCAGGTCTTCCAATGCGCGATAGAGCGCGCGCCATGTTGGGCAGGCCGCAGGCGGCGGCGTGTAGTTGTTGGATAGTTCACGCAGTTCGCGAAGCTCCTCGCCAGCCTGGTCGTGATCCGTCATCATGCGCGTGATGGGCTGTTCCACGTTGCCAAAGACAGGCGGCGAGGCTGGCGGCTGGTCTGCATCCAACGTTCCAATATAAGGGAACAGGATGGTTTCTTCGCAGAAAAAATGGTGGGTCAGTTCGGAACTGATGGCGGCGAAGACTTTGCTGATCTCAAAGACCTCCGCATGATCGGCTCCGTGGCGGACTTCCACTTTGGACAACAGGTCACCAATCAGCTTGATCTGGTCGCGTGTAAATGCGTGATGCTGCTGCACGACATACGCAGCCAATTTTTTCAAGGGAGCCTGCTGCCATTGGGCTTCGGGAAGGCTCGTGTCCTGCTGCTGAAGCTCCAACTCCGCCAGTACAGGAGCGAGATGTAGACTTTTACGCGCGCATGCCTCGGCCAGCGTGTGCTTGCCGCCACAACAGTAGTCGATGCCGAGGCGCTCCAGCACCGGAATGGCGGTTGGATATTCCACGGCGATATCGCAAATTTTCGTTTCAGAGGTAATGACCATCATTCTACTTCCTGACTAGAGCCGGGTGACGTTTCAAGGCTCTGAGTTCCACCGTAGCGGGGCAACCGGGAAGACTCAGTGACTTAAATCACTCCTTGCTCCAGGTGCGGATTTCACGCCTGGAGATTTCATACTATCGCCATGCGATGTCGATTCAAGTTGCGATCTGCAAAAACATGCCGGAAGATGGCAGTATGTCCATCAAGCGAAGCATCGAGGTTCTGGCAAAGTCGGCGCTCTTTCAAAACCTCCCAGAAATGGCACTGATGGACTTGGCGCAACATGCCGTAGAGAGAAAAATTCGACAGGGGCAGATTCTCTTTACGGCCAACGAACCAGCAGACGGCCTCTATGTGGTGCTTTCCGGTTCTGTGCGCGCTTTTCGCGAAAATATCGACGGGCGCGAGCAGACCATCCATGTGGAACACGCCGGAGGAACGCTGGCGGAGGTTGCCGTCTTCGATGGCGGTGCCTATCCCTCCTCCACGATGGCGGAAGAAGACTCCGAGGTGCTGTTTCTCGCGAAGGAAGATGTACGCAGATTTTTGTTGCGCCATCCAGAGGCGGCGCTCGCCGCATTGGCGTTGATGGCAAAAAAGCTGCGCGTGGTAGCCTCATTGGCCGAGCAGCTTGCGTTGAAGGATGTCAGCCAGCGATTGGCCATGCTGCTGCTGGAAGAAGCAAAACGAAAGTCCGCGAAACTACAGGATGGCATCTCGTTTTCTCTGCCGCTGTCGCATACGCAGTTGGCATCACGGCTTGGATCGGTGCGGGAGGTGGTTACGCGCAGCCTGCAAAAACTGGTGCAGCAGGGGATCATCGACGTGCGTGGCCATCGCATTGTCATCCTGAAGGTGAAGGCGCTCCGCGCGCAAACGGAACCGCATCGCCGATCTGCGCCGACTCCATCTGGACAGAAGTAGCTCTTGAAAGATCACTGGCTGGACGATGAATTGCCGTCTAAGGAATCTCTGATCAAGTTCCACGGCTGTCCCTCAGGGGCTAAAGCCCGCCCCCCATTTCAAGTATTTACGGCGGGACTGAAGTCCCGCCCCTTCAAAGTTCCGACTTGTGCAGAGCTTCCCCAAACGCAGGGTGGCCGCATGGCTGAAAAAAGAAGACAAAAACAATTGCACGGCGTTAAATAGTTAGGCGAGGGAGATCGCGCCATGCTGATTCGCAAGCCGAGTGACATTCCTTCGTCGGAGATTACCTCCAAATCCGACTATATGAATCGCCGTCAGTTTATGGCGGGAGCAGCCGCGGTGGGTGCCTCCGCGCTTGGCGCGGAGCGGCTACTCTCCGTGCAGGCTCTACGCGCCGTGGCCGCGCTGCTGGTCGTCTGGGCGCACTCTATTGACGCGGCGGAATACTTTGCCACTCCCCGGCAAAGCCATTTTTTTTATTGGGGAAACTTCGGTGCCTCCGGCATGGATATTTTCTTTGTCATCAGCGGATTCATCGTCTCGCTAGTCGCCGCGCGCGCCGCAACGCAGAGGCGCTCGCAACCGAGGCACACAGCCCGCCACTTCCTCCGCCGCCGCATCACGCGCATCTTTCCGCTCTACTGGATTCTAACCCTCGCCGTCATTCTGGAAGGCGAGCTAGGCCGCTATAAAATCCACTGGCATAGCGTCCCCTGGCTGCCCACGATTCTGCTGCTTCCCTCGTTTCATCCTTTCATCGCCCAGCCCTTGCTCTGGCTGGGCTGGAGTCTAGTCTTCGAGCTGTACTTCTACCTTGTGCTGACTGCTTTTCTAGCCTGGACACCGCGCTTGGTCATCCGCAACACGGCAGTCTTTCTATGCGTCATGGTCGCCGTGGGGGCGCTGGTCGGCATCCATCGCCCGCTGCTGATTCTCTGGATGAACCCCATGATTCTGGAGTTTGTCTTCGGCTGCATGGTGGGAATGCTCTTTGCTCGGCGCGCCGATTCTATGACCAAAGCAGGTCGATGGATTGCTGCCATTGGCGCTCTCCTGCTCGCTGCCACGATTTTTATCGGCTACGGTCAGGCCAGCGAAGCCAAGTACATTCTTGCTGGGCAGGATTGCTGGCTGCGCGTCACGGTCTGGGGAGTTCCCTCAGCGCTGCTGGTCGGCGGCGCAATCTTCTGGAATCCAGCGCTGCGTTCCCTGCCTGCGCGCCTGCTGGTTTTTCTCGGCGATGCGTCGTATTCCATCTATCTTTGCACTATTCCGGCGCGTAGCGTGGTAGAACATTATTGGCGCATCTTTGGACGGTTTGGAGCCGACACCGACGTGTTCCTGGGAGCAATGTTTTGCACCCTGGTCGGCGTACTCTGCTACCTTTTCGTCGAGCGACCCCTGATGCGCTTCTTTCACAATTGGAATAAGCCTCTACCCTTTCGGACGGCCCAGATGACAGAATCCTGAGTTTCGCTTGTAACCAAATGGGAAGTTGCAGCATCCTACACCGCGAAGACACACCGCCTGCGCGGCGTTAAATAATTAGGCAAGGGAGATCGCGCCATGCTGATTCGCAAACCAAGTGACATTCCCTCGTCGGAGATTACATCCAAATCCGACTATATGAATCGCCGTCAGTTTATGGCGGGAGCAGCCGCGGTGGGTGCCTCCGCGCTTGGCGCGGCGCGGCTGGTGTCTCCACATCAGAGCGTCAACGCTGACACCAGCGCCAGCGCCAAACTGACAACCGTTCCCAGCCCGCTCTCAACGGCAGGCATCACGCCGACCTCCTTCAAGGACATCACCACCTACAACAACTTCTACGAATTCGGCACCGACAAGAGCGATCCGGCCAAGAATGCCTGGCGTCTAAAAACGCGGCCTTGGACGATCGCCATCGAAGGCAATGTTAAAGAGGAGAAGACCTTCGACATTGACGCGCTGATGAAGCTGCATCCCATCGAAGAACGAATCTACCGCCATCGCTGCGTCGAGGCATGGAGCATGGTGATTCCCTGGGATGGGTACTCCCTCTCCGAATTTATCAAGGCATGCAAGCCGCTCAGCACCGCGAAGTATGTGCAGTTTCTCTCGCTCGAAGATATAGGAGAAGAGCCGTGGATTCGGGAATCCTCGCTCCACTGGCCCTACTCCGAGGGACTGCGCATGGATGAGGCCATGCACCCGCTGACGCTGCTCACCTTTGGGCTGTATGGTCAGACGCTGCCCAATCAGGACGGCGCTCCGGTGCGCGTGGTGCTGCCGTGGAAGTACGGTTTTAAGTCCGCCAAGTCCATCGTGAAGATTCGCTTTGTCGAAAATCAGCCGCGCACCACATGGAACGAGTCCGCGCCCAAGGAGTACGGCTTCTACTCCAACGTGAACCCCAATGTCGATCATCCACGCTGGAGCCAAAAAACGGAGCGCGTCATCGGCGCGCCCTTCTGGAAGGCCAGCCAGCCTACGTTGATGTTCAATGGTTACGGCGATCAGGTGGCCTCGCTCTACAAAGGAATGGATCTGCGGACAAATTTCTAGCAGGAATGTAAAAGCCCTGACCCATTTTTCTATATGCCCAATCGCTTTGTCGTTGCTCTCAAATGGATCGTCTTCCCGCTCTGTCTGGTTCCGCTGGGCGTGCTGGTGGATCAGGGATTCACCGACAGTCTTGGCCCAGACCCGGTCGCCACCATCACGCACCAGACTGGTTTCTGGGCGCTCTACTTTCTGTTGATCTCGCTGGCGATTACACCGATTCGCCGCTTCCATCGCCGTCTGGCCTGGCTCATTCGCTTCCGGCGCATGTTGGGACTCTTCGCCTTTTTCTATGCCTGCCTGCACATCACCACATGGATATGGCTCTTTTCCAACTTCAATGCCCACACGATGGCCCATGATGTCGTCAAGCGCCCCTTTATTACCGTGGGATTTTTTGCGTGGTTGATTCTGCTGGCCTTGGCCGCCACCTCGACGCTGTGGGCCATTCGCAAACTGGGCGGTAAGCGCTGGCTGTGGTTGCATCGCGCCGTTTACGTTGCGGCCATCGCGGGTGTCATTCATTACTGGTGGATTGTAAAAACCGGCGTGCGCACACCCTGGAAGGTCACGGTCGTGCTGGCGATTTTACTGCTGGCCCGCTTGGTGTGGATGGTAATGGAATCCGCCCGCAAAAACCGCGTCACTGTCGCCACTGCTGCATAACGAACCGCAGAATTCGGGTGCCCTATCCTTCGCGATTTTTGCGATATGACACTTGCCCTGAGTCACATTTCTTCTGCATCTTATACATGATATTGAACAATGTTGATGCTATCGAATAGCATTTTTCTGCATCCTCTTTTCCGAAATCCATTTTGCCGAAGTGAACAATCTGGTTGCGTTTCCAAAACAAACACTCTTCAAAGTGTTTTGTCATCCCATTGCCCGTGAATGAATCTAAATCAGAACCGGTCAACAGCTTCGAGATACCATTCAACTTTTTAACTATGCCGATATAGTTACTGCGATATTCGTTCTCCCACAAATCATTTTCGGCTTGTGTAGCTGAAATGCCACTTGTTGGATCGGATCGATACCTATCCATACGCTTCCACCAAAAAAATAAGAAAGCAAGTTCGCATTCAACTGCCATTGCACTCAGGATAATACTGAGGGTGAAATCACCGCTTTCAAGTTCAGCCTTGCTACGCAACTTCACCCTTACCCCTACTTCGCTAAAATAAAGTGGAGCCGTTATGCGTATAAGCATATTGCAGGCTGGACATACAATGTCTGGGAAAGACTCAGACCCATTTGCCTCAGCGAGGATTTTGTTGCCACATCTGCACCGTACAGTGGTTTGGGTTTTCATGTTAGCTCGGCAGATTAACTCTGGTTTTCAATTTATCAACAAGTCTTTCTGCTGAGTTGATAGTCTCTTTTTCCCGATTTTTCTCTCTGCGTGCAAGTTTAAGATGGTCAATCGTTGACCATAGCACGACCTTTGACTTTGCATCATATATTGTAAGTATAAGTTTTTGGTCAACGACCTGAGCGCTGAAAACCTGAGTAGTTTTAGTGTAGGTATTGGTTGCGCTCCAAACGTGAGTTCCGTCGTGCTCGACACTATAAGACAGTTCAACAATCAGGTCGGCTTCATCTGGTGAGCCAACGATCTGGTACTTTCCCCACTTTCTCATTTCCGAATAGAAAGTATCGTATGCAAGATCACTGCCTCCGCCGTTTGTAAGGAATATTTTTTTGGCGTTCACAATGATTGCGGGTAGTGGCGCAGGTGGTATGTCTTTTCTATGTCTTGCTGACATGCTGAATACACAAAAAAACAGGCATATAATAACTAGGACAGTCTTGCGCATAGTCTCGCTCCAATCAGCATCTGAAGAAGGGTGAAATGATGCCACGGATTGAATTATACGTTTTGATGTGCGCAGCGAGCCTTCTTTTCCATTGCCTTTCGCCGGGGGCCCCATCCTTCGCGGTTTTTGTGTCAAGTTCCGGGAGATGGTTTACGGCGCTCTCAATAGGAGCATTCCCAACGGGAAAAAGCTTCTTCATCCCACCCTTGGCGCAGCCATAATGATGGCTACGCCAAGAATGGGGTGCCCGGCAATATGCTGCCCGATTACCTGCGTCCGCGCAGGGCGTCCTCGGCCATTACTATGACGACGGTGCCCTCCGGCAGCGCGCCTTCGGGAAGCTGGATGGCTCCGTGGCGGACGATCCCGCGAATCGGCTTGTGCCCAGGGTCACACGCGGGAGATGCTGTTGGAGCAGCATGCGGCGTGGTCGGGGATGCTGCGCGGTCTTTGGCGTTGGTGGGACTACCGAGGAGCGCAGCGCGCCGCATTCCTTTGTCCATGCCACGATCCATTGCGTCATTCGCCAGTTGGTCAGCCTTTTTATTTTTGCCGCGCAGGACGTGCTGGATTTCAAATTCCTCCAGCCGCGCAATGCGGCGGCGGGCTTCCTCGTAGAGCGGGCGCAGGTCGGGACTCTTCACGCTGTACTGGCCGCGAATCTGCTTCACCATCAGCTCCGAGTCGGAGATGACGCGCAGGTGGCTGTGACCGTGGGCGAGCGCGTACTCCAGCGCGCCGAGCAGCGCGGAGTATTCCGCCACGTTGTTGGTCTGGATGCCGAGGAACTCGCTTAACTCGGCCACCAGAGCGCCATCGGCTGCCTGCAACAGCACGCCGTATCCGGCAGGGCCGGGGTTGCCGCGCGATCCGCCATCGGTATAGGCCGTAATCCAGAGACTGGTGTCCGATGCGCGGCGCGCATCAGGTTCCTTACGCGCCGCGAATGGGAGGGGTTGCGATTCAGCAGAAGGTTTGCGTGGGGGGGGCATCATCTTGCTTCCCAGTCTACAAGTGGTCGCATCCCTTCCTCCACCGTATTCTTCACCGCGCCGAGCTGTACAGGCTGCCATTCCACGCGGAGGTCACTATTTCAGCTTACGTTCTGGCCTCTCCCCCGTCACTTCAGTGGAGGGTTTCTCTGCATGGGTGCGCGACAGGGACAGGAGATTACCATGCCGGCTGATGTATTGCGTTTGCAAGCGCTTGCATTGCCACGCCGCAGTCCGTTCCGAACCGGAATACAATCCAAAGCACGGGTGTCTACGAACGTTCCAGCACGGATACAGGACGCGGAGCTAATCAGCGAGGCGCAAAAAGGGTCGCGCGCAGCCTTTGAAGCATTGGTGCGACGATACGATCATGCCGTGCTGCGTCTGGCGCTGCATATGACCGGCTCCGAGCAGGACGCGCAGGACATTCACCAGGAGGCGTTTCTAAAGGTCTATCGGCACCTGGGCAGCTTTCGCTTTGAGTGTTCCTTCTACACCTGGATTTATCGCATCGTCACCAATCTTTGTCTGGATTTATTGCGGCGCAAAAAGACGCGCCGGGAGGATCCTGCGGTGGTCATTGATGCTCAAGGCGAAGAGCACAACCTGCTCGACAACATCTCTGATGGGCGGGCCATGTCCAACCCGGATCAAGAACTGGAGCGGTTGCGGCTGGGTGCCAGAATCCACAGCGCGCTGGACAAGCTGACCCCGCGAGAGCGAATGGTTTTTGAGTTGAAGCACTACCACGGTCTGCGGTTGCGGACGATTGGCGAGATGTTGAATACAACGGAAGAAACAGCGAAAAATACACTGTTCCGCGCAACCCGGAAGCTGCGCGCGCAGCTTTCCGATTTTAGGTAAAGAAAAATTAGAGGGGAAGTTTTGCAATAAAGAAAATGAGCAGAAATTTTGCAATACAGTAGGCAGAAGTTTTGCAATACGTAGGCAGAAATTTCAGATATTCAAACAAAAGATGCCAAAAGTGATGGCACAGTAGGGCTTGGCAACAAGCCGGGTTTTTTTGAGGAGAAGGCCATGAAATGTGAAAGGGCACAACAGCAGATTATTTTCTACGTGTATGGGGAGCTGGGCGACGAGTCCAACCGTGAGATGGAGTTGCATCTAAGTTCCTGCGAAAGCTGCCGGAATGAATTGCAGGTCTATCAGTCGTTGCATCATGCCATGTCTCTGGCCCCGCTGGAGGAGCCTTCCGCCAACCTGTTGGCTCACTGCCGGATTCGGCTGGAAGATCTGCTGGATCAATTACCCTCACCCAATCTTTGGATGCGCGTACAGACCTCCATCTATGGATTTATGGTGCAACTGCGCGCTGCGCCCGGTATCGCTGCCGGCTTGGCCGTTCTTGGATTTCTCCTGGGGGGATTGGCTGGACATGTGTGGAAGAAGCAAGCCGCCCCGTTGCAAGCCACTACCGTCGCCAGCGTACCGCAATCCACTCCGCTGCGATCTATTCCCATGATGACGGCGCATACGCCATCCCTGGTCGCATCCTCGACTACAGATTTGGTTGCGTCCCCGGCTGCGCCACAGGTCTTCAACATCAGCAGAATCGTGCAGCATCCCGACACGAACACGGTGGAGGTGCATTACAACCAGATCGTTCCAGAGACGATGGAAGGCCCAATGGACGACCCGGAGGTGCAACGATTACTCCTGGTGGCAACCCACAACGCCATTGACATCGGCGTGCAGGATGACTCTGTCAATCTGCTTGCGGAGCAGTGCCGCGCGGGGCGTTTTTGCAATGATGGCCCGGTACGCACGGCGTTGATGGTGGCTCTGCGCTATGATCGCGATGCCAGCGTCCGCGCTAAAGCGCTCGATGGCCTGGAGCCATACGTGGCCGAGGACACACATGTGCGCGATGCCGTTTTAGAATCGTTGATGCACGATCCCAGCCCGCAGGTGCGCAGCGCCGCCATGCGGATGCTGCGGCCCGTGCAGGCCGATAGCAGCGTGCGTGTGGTGCTGCAAACGTTGGCGCAGCAGGATCGAAATCCAATGATCCGCACCGCGTCCGCGCAGGTGTTGCGAACGCTGCCAGCGACACAGTAGCGCTGCGGCGGGATGAGAAAATGGATTCAACTCAACAGAGTTCAGATGTGTTCCGGGTGGCTTTGCGGAAGGCGCAATCCTAAAGATGAAACGGAAACAATTTTGCCGTACGCTTTTTTGGGCCAGTATAACGCTTATTTTGCCGGTGTTTACCTCGCTCCGCTCCAACGCGCTGGGGTCTGCGCCCGGCGCGGCTGCGTCCTCCCATTTTCACCACGCAAGCGCGGGATACCTTGGCGTGGATTTTGAAGACCTGACAGGTTCCCAGCGACTGGCCTTCCATTTACAGGGCAAGCAGGGCGTGGCCATTGCTGCGGTGGATCATGACGCGCCCGCCGGACAAGTGGGCCTGAAGGTGCAGGATGTTGTGCTGCGGATGGATGGCCATTCCGTGCAAAGTGCCGCGCAGGCGCGCAGTCTTCTGCGAAAAAAAACCGCTGGACAGTGGATAAAGCTGACCTTGCTGCGCAAGGGCCAGACACTTGAAAAAAACGTGCAACTGGCGGATCGCAAAGATGTGGAGAAGCGGGCATGGTCGCAACATTACACCGTGCCCAACCCCGCGCGGCAGCCATCCAGCGGAGCAATGACGGCGCAACCGCAGCCAGCCGCTATGGCTCCTCAGACCCAGCCCCAGATGCAACCGCAACCAGCGGCCCATGCGCAATCAGGATTTTTGAGTCAGGCATCGTCGGATCTGGGCAAGACCTTTGGCCCCAACGGAATTTTGATGGGTTGGATTCCTGGAATCGGTACCTTATACACCGGCATTGATGTGGATATTCTTGGGCCGCAACTGGCGCAGTATTTTGGCGTACAAAGCGGGGCTGGATTGTTGGTAAAGAGCGTTGATCTGAATAGCCCCGGTTCGCGGGCGGGCATTCGCGCCGGGGACATTGTGCTGAAGGTGGATGATGTGCCGATGACCTCGCGCAGCAAGTGGCAGCATGTGGTTCATGAAAACCGCAACAGCCTGCTGCTGCTGCAAATTCAACGCGACCGCCAGCCAATGACGCTCACCATGTCTGTGCATGAGACGAAGTAACTTCCAAGCCCTTTACATGATTTTTTCTGTACCATCAAGCGCGATGGGATTGCAGGTGGCAGACTTTCTGTTTTTAAGATTGAATCGGCCTGATTGAGTTATTATGCGGCACCATGAAAGCACCGCACAAATCCTTATCGCGAGGGCCATATTTCTTCAGAAACGGAAACAGCGCTCCTTAAAAAGGGTGATTGTACAATGTTGAAAGTGCAATGGGGATTTGCGACTTAAGACTACTCAAATTTGCCTCAGGCATTCGAGGAAAAGCAATTGAAAAAAAGAACAGCGCTCATTACTGGGATTACGGGGCAGGATGGCTCCTATCTTGCCGAATTTCTTCTCGACAAGGGATACCATGTTCATGGCATCAAGAGACGAGCTTCGCTTTTTAACACGGATCGCATTGATCATCTCTATGAGGATCCCCACACTAAAGGACGAAAGCTCGTACTCCATTACGGAGACCTTACGGACTCTTGTAGTTTGATGCACATCGTGCAGAAGGTTCAACCTGACGAGATATACAACCTTGCGGCGCAAAGCCATGTCGCAGTCTCCTTCGAGCAGCCAGAATATACAGCGAATGTAGATGGCGTTGGAACATTACGCATACTCGAAGCCATCCGTATTCTTGGCATGGAAAAAAGTACGCGCTTCTATCAGGCTTCCACTTCTGAGCTTTATGGTCTGGTGCAAGAAACTCCTCAAAATGAAAAGACACCATTCTATCCACGCTCTCCCTATGCGGCGGCAAAACTGTATGCCTATTGGATAACCGTTAACTACCGCGAAGCCTATGGGATGTACGCCTGTAATGGCATCCTCTTTAATCATGAATCTCCGCGGCGCGGAGAAACTTTTGTAACACGAAAAATTACCCGCGCTCTGGCGCGCATCAAACTTGGACTCCAAAGTCGGCTATACCTTGGAAATATCAATGCTCTTCGTGACTGGGGACATGCTCGCGACTATGTTGAAATGCAATGGCTGATGCTGCAACAAAAGCAAGCCGAGGATTTCGTTATCGCCACAGGAGAACAGCACAGCGTGCGTGAATTTGTTACGGTTGCTGCGGAAGAACTTGGAATCCACATACAATGGACGGGCACGGGCATAGATGAAGTTGGCAAGGATGCGCTCGGCAACATCATTGTTGCGGTTGACCCGCGCTATTTTCGCCCAACAGAAGTGGAAACGATTCTAGGAGATTCCACCTACGCTCGCGAACGACTGGGGTGGAAGCCACACATCAGCTTTAAGGAACTTGTTCGTGAAATGGTTCATGCTGACCTTGTTGCTGCGGAACGCGATCATCTCATTCGCAATCATGGCTATAACACGTATGAGCATAACGAGTAGATTGTAACGCGCTGGAATGGTTCTCCAATAAGCTCCGGGCTGGAAACAGCATTGGGTTGTCATGGATCTGATCGAGAAAATTAGAACCCTCCCCACGCAGCCGGGCGTGTATCTCTACCTCAATGCGGAGGGAGAGGTTCTCTACGTGGGCAAGGCGAAGAACTTGCGCGCGCGCGTGCGGTCATACTTTCTGGAATCGGCCCAGGCCAATGCCAAGACCGGCTCCCTGATGCGCGAGGCAGTCGATCTGGAATACATCCTGGTCGGCAATGAGCAGGAAGCTCTGGCGCTGGAAAACAACCTGATCAAACAGCGCAAGCCGCGCTTCAATATCCTGCTGCGCGATGACAAGACGTATCCCTACGTGAAGCTGACGCTGCGAGATCGCTTTCCCAAGGTCTTTGTTACGCGGCGCGTGCGCAAGGATGGCGGCGCATATTACGGCCCGTACTTTCCCGGTAGTCTTGCCTATCGCATCGTGGATATTATCCACCGCACTTTTTTATTGCCCAGTTGCAAGATCGACTTATCGCGCTATCATCCCCGGCCATGTCTCCAGTACTACATTCATCGTTGCCTTGGCCCGTGCGTGGAAGCGCTTACCACGCCGCAAATTTACGGTGAAGCTGTGCGGGACGCGCAGCTTCTGCTTGAAGGCCATACAGGAGACCTGGAAAAATCCTTACAGGCGCGGATGGCAGTCGCTGCTTCTGCCGAGCAGTTCGAGCTGGCTGCGCGTTATCGCGATATGTTAACGACGGTCAGCCAGTTACAGGAGAAACAGCGCATCGCAGCCGCCTCTGGCGATGATGCCGATGTCTTTGGCTTTCACTATGAGAACGGTATGTTAGCTGTCAACCTCTTTCACCAGCGCAATGGACGCATCGTGGATCGCAACGAATTTTTCTGGGAAGACTTGCCGGAACTTCCAGAGATGCTGGCTGCCGAAGACGATGCAATGGAAGTCGAACCCCTTGCGAAAGTCGTCGATAGCGTTCATCCCAACTTTTATCCTGGCGCGTTCTTCTCCGCATTGCTCAAGCAGCGGTATATCGACCAGCAGTATGTGCCGCGCGGCATTTATGTTCCGGTGGATTTCCCGGATCGCGATGCGCTCGCCACATTCCTGAGTGAGCGCAGCGGGCACAAGGTGGAGTTGATCGTGCCACAACGCGGCGAGAAGCGTTCGCTTGTCGATCTTGCCGGACAAAACGCCAGGCAATCTTACGATCAGCGTTTTCGCGTGTTGCAACCCAGCATCCTCTCCATTCAGGAAGCCTTGCAGGACGCGCTGACCCTGCCCGAATTACCAGAGCGCATCGAATGTTTTGATGTTTCACATACGCAGGGCGCGGAGACTGTGGCCTCAATGGTGGTCTGGGAAAAAGGAGTGATGCAGAAATCCGACTATCGGAAATTTCAAGTAAAAACAGTGTCCGGCGTGGATGACTTTGCCAGCATGAGAGAAGTTATACTGCGTCGCTACCTGCGTCTGAAGGAAGAGAACCGGCCGCTGCCTAGCCTGATTCTAGTTGATGGAGGATTGGGTCAGTTACACGCCGCAGCTTCAGCGCTGGAGGAACTAGGACTTACCATCCAGCCACTGGCTTCCATCGCCAAGCGCGAGGAGATCATCTATGTCTATGGGCAAGAGGAGGAACCTGTCGTGCTTGATCGGCGTTCTCCCGTATTGCATCTGATACAGCACATTCGTGACGAGTCCCATCGCTTCGCCGTCACCTACCATCGCAAGCGCCGCGAGATGCGGGATCGTGATTCTGAGTTGTTGCATATTCCCGGCGTGGGCGCGCGCACCCGCACCCGGCTTCTTGAACACTTCGGTAGTCTGCGCGCCGTACAGTCCGCATCTATGGAAGCACTGGAATCCGTTGTTTCTGCAAAGGTGGCATCTTCCATCCATGCATATTTTCGCGCAGCGAAGATTTCTTCAAAGTAAACACCTTTGGCATATCTGAGGCAGCTTCCTACACGTTAGAGTCTTCTCCGTGAAGTTTTAAGTTATAGGTTGGCCTTTTCGCCACATCTGGTAGAATCGGTTCCAAGGTTGATGTGAGGAATGGTAGGTTTTTGCGACGCGGCTGTATGCGACCAGATATAGTACAAGCCGTGGAGTTACTTCGTTCGCCCGAACCAGGAGCCGTGGATCAGGCTATTCAACTTTTGCAGGGCACGGTTTTTTCCTTCAGCATGAAAATCTGCGGCCATCGTGAAGATGCTGAAGATACCATGCAGGAAGTTCTCTTCAAGTCCCTGCCCTATCTGCGTAAGATTGAAAATCCACAAGCGCTGGCGGTATGGCTGTATAAGGTCACTCGAAATCGCTGCTGGATGAGTCGGCGGCGGAGCAAGTTTGCGCCAGCGCACACAATGTCTCTCGACGAGTTGATGCCAGATCGCATGGAACTGGAAGCGCTGACGGGCACCGGAAGTAAAACTCCAGAAGCCATCTCCATTGCGCATCAGGAGACCGAGCGCCTACAAGCGGCGGTGCTGCGGATTCCAGCCAAGTACAGATTGATTCTTGTGCTGCACGACATGGAAGAGTTGAGCAGCATGGAAGTGGCCAGGATCACGGGTTTGCGGGAGGGAACCATCCGCGTGCGACTGCATCGTGCCCGTTTATTCGTGCGGCGCGAGTTGGCTTCGCTGGACATAAAGAGGACAAGGAAGTCTACGGGAAAGCGACGCAAGCCTGTCGATTGCCGACGCATCTTTGCAGGGCTTTCGGACTATATGGACGGCGTGGTGGATGACCTGACCTGCAAAAAATTCCAGGAACATATCCAGAACTGCGCGCCCTGTGTTCATTTTCTGGAGGATCTTTCGCGGGCTGTGGAACGTTGCCGCTCCTACCGGGTGGACTGCCCGCCGGAAACTGCGGCTACCGTCCGAAAACTTCTGGTTCAGGAGTATCTTCGTTTATCCGCATAGGAAATCGACGATCAAATTCCATGCTTTATGGATTTATGCCAGCCGCAAAAATTTTTCATCCCCGTCAGCGGACATCCAGCCCGCGCTCCTGATAGCCTAAGGACATCATGGTTGTCTATGAATCCATCGCGCAGATCATGCAGGGGAACGCGGCAAAAGCCGTTGAGTTGGCCAGTGAGCGCTTCGGCTTTCACTTGGATTACTCCGAGGCCACGCTGGAGCCACTGGAAACCATTGTGACCAATGTTGCCGCCGATCTGTCTGCTCCCGATCCATCTGTCGCCGCCGCAAAGGACAAGATCGAGTATGAGACCAAGCTCTGGGGCAGTTACTTTGGCGAGGTCATTCGCCAGTGCTGGAAGGGTAGCTGGGAGCTTTCCCCGTATCCCGACAGCGCAGTCACCGTGCCTGCGGTGAGCATCTGCGGCGCGCAGCTTTTCCCCTTGATGAAGGTCTATCGGCGGATCACGCTCAGCGATACCGAAAACCTCTGGAATTACTATCAGAAAATTCGGCAGAAGCTATTGCATGCGCTTCCCATCGACGAACCAACTCTTTAGTTTTAGCTCCAGCTTCCAGGTTTAAACTCGCTGGCTTTCAGTCTCCGCGTTCGCTGTTCGTCCCATTCTCTTTTTTCGGACTCCTGGCAGGTTTGCGCGGCAGCAACTTTACCAGTTCTGGCAGGCGTTGAAATGCAATCACGCAGCGCAGCCACAGCTTATGGTCGAAGCCCGGAGAGCCGCCCAAAATGCTGCCTGCGGGAATGTCGCCATGCACGCCCGACTGCGCCAGCAGCACTACGTCATCGCCGATGTTGCAGTGTCCGGCCACGCCGACCTGTCCGGCGGCGATCACGTTGCGGCCCAGATGGCTCGAACCCGCCAGCCCCACCTGCGCGCAGAGCAGCGTATTTTCTTCCACGCTTGATCCATGCCCCACCTGCGCCAGATTGTCGATTTTTACGCCGCGTCCGATGCGCGTCTCGCCCACACTGGCGCGATCCACGCAGGCATTCGACTGCACTTCGACGGCATCTTCGAGAATCGTCGGGCCGGATTGCGGAATCTTGTGCCAACGTCCGGCATCATCTTTGGCAAAGCCAAATCCATCGCAGCCGATGACCGCGCCGTTCTGCAAAATCACATCATCGCCCAGCCGACAGTCCTCGCGGACGACGGCGTGCGCGTGCGCCAGCAGACGATCTCCAATCTGCGCGTTGGCGTAGACGACCACATGCGGCAGCAGCACGCAGCGCTCGCCCAGCGTTACATTTTCGCCGATCACGACATACGCGCCAACATGACAATCGCGGCCCAGCCTGGCCGTGGGATGAATGACTGCGGTGGGATGAATTCCCGGCGCGTAGCCCGGAGAGGGATGCAGCAGCTCAATTGCCCGCGCAAAAGCGAGGTAGGGGTTTTTGAGCCGCAGGGTCGCGGCGGCGATGGCAGGAAAGTCCTCGGTAACCAGAACGGCGGAGGCCCGCGTGGTTTGGGCCAGCGGAGCGTATTTGGGATTGGCGACGAAGGTGATCTCTCCTGGCCCTGCGTCTTCAATGCCCGCCACGCGGGTGATTTCCGTTTCTGGATCGCCGTTCGCGCCTGCATCAAAATGTGCGCCCAGGCGTTGCGCCAGATCACTCAGCTTCATGCTGCGATTGTAGCGGAAGCTCTCCCGGCCCTTGGAGTCTTTCGATCTCCCTTGCATCTGTATTGCTCTTCACAATCAGCTTCCCAGTATCCAGATCGAATGGACGCCCTATGGAGACATCCCAACGATCTGCGACAACAGCGTGTGCGTTTTCGCATCCAAACACGATAGAATAAGTCCGGCCTTGTGCGCGCTTCGAGTCAAATCGAAGCGCCACGATCCCCGGCACATGCTGGCCGCATCGGACAGGCCGCCCTTGCGCGGAGGTGAAGGTGTGCGCCGGATTGAAAGATGAGAGAGATATGCCAGCCAAAACAGCAGTGGTTCTGGGTGCCCAGTGGGGCGATGAAGGAAAAGGGAAAATTGTCGATGTCCTGGCGGATCGGTTCTCCATCGTCGCCCGCTATGCAGGCGGTCATAATGCCGGTCATACCGTCATCATTGGCGGAAAGAAATTCGTATTGCAACTGGTTCCCTGCGGCGTGCTCCGCCCGGATTGCCGCGCCGTCATCGGCAACGGTGTCGTGCTGGATCCAATGGCTTTTTTGCAGGAGGTCGAACGCTTGCGCGAGGTCGGGGTGGATGTCTCCGGCAAGCTCTTCGTCTCCAACCGCGCCCATGTCATTCTGCCCTACCACCGCATGATCGAGCTGGCGGCAGAGAATGCCCCCGGTCGCATGAAGATTGGCACCACCAGCCGCGGCATCGGCCCGGCGTATGAAGACAAAATGAAACGCAGCGGCCTGCGCGTGGTGGACATGCTCAACACGGCTCTGCTGCGCACGCACATCCAGAACGCCTGCCATGAGAAGAACACCATCGCCCGCGCGCTCTTCGGCACTGACCCGCTGGACGCGAACAAAATGTACGAGGAGTATGCCCGCGTTGCCGAGCGGCTGGCCCCTTACATTGCGGACACGGCCCTGCTGCTAAACCAGGCGCTCCGCGCAGGCGAAAGCATTATGTTTGAAGGCGCGCAGGGCACGCTGCTCGATATCGACCACGGCACCTATCCCTACGTCACCTCCTCCTCCGCCACGGCGGGCGGAGCGACCATCGGCACCGGCGTTGGCCCCACGGCCATCGGCACGGTCATTGGCGTCACCAAGGCGTATGTCACCCGCGTCGGCGAAGGGCCATTTCCAACCGAGATTCACGACACCACAGGAGATTTGCTTCGCGCGCGTGGTCAGGAGTACGGCGCGGTAACGGGCCGCCCACGCCGCTGCGGATGGATTGATCTGCCCATGCTGCGCTACTCCAATCAGATCAACGGGACGAAGTGGCTGGTGGTCACCAAGCTCGACGTGCTGGATGGACTCGACTCCATTCCTGTCTGCACGGGCTACAAAGTGGATGGCAAGCTGACCGACACCGTGCCTGCGGATGTGCGCGGGCTGGAATCCATCGAGCCGATTTACAAAAACCTGCAAGGCTGGCAACAGCCGACCGAGGGCATCACCGAATATGCCAAGCTGCCCGCAGCCGCCAAAGAATACCTGAAGTATCTGGAGTCGGAATCCGGAGCGCGCATCGGCATGATCTCCACCGGCCCGGATCGCGATCAGACCATCCTGCTGCCGGAGTTTGCCACGGCCCTTGCCGCCATATCGGCCACGTCTTGAACAGATTTATTTGAAATTCCACTGAACAGATTTAACCCATTTTTCTTGATTCGATTTCGATCTGCTGAGGAGTCTGCCCTATGATTTCGTTTCTTGTGCGAATGCGCTTTGCCCCCGAAGACCGGGAGCAGGTGGCCGAAGCTCTGCGTCGGCTGACGGAGGCCTCGCGCAAAGAGCCGGGGTGCGTCAGCTATATTCCACATGAACTGGCCGACGATCCCAACACGATCCTCATTTATGAACAGTATCGCGACGCAGAAGCACTGGACGCACACCGCGCTTCCGCTCACTTTCGCGACTATGCCATCGGCGGACTCTACCAGTGCATGCGTGAACGCAACACCGAGGATTGGAACGCGCTCGCCTGATTTTCGGGCAATTGACCCTGAAAATGGAGGTCAGCGCGGCTGTCGTCTATTTTTTCTGTTGCATCCAAAAATCATGGATGTTTCAGGGGTAAATTTTCTTTTGACTCCGGCGCAGGCACGGATTACTATCCGCTTACGACCATGCGAGCCGATACCAAACACTTTCGCTGGAAGCGTTACGCCGACGGGATGACCTGCGTTGTATTGCTGTTCGTAGTGGCAGCCGCTGCCACCCCAGCGTATGCCGTACTTCCCCGCCACCACCAGTCCAAGTCTGTGTTGCAGGCCATTGCCCGCCTGGAGCGCACATGGCTGGCCGCGCAACTCGATGCCAACGTGAGCGTGATGGCCAGCATGATGGCCGATGACTACCTCGGCATCTCCCCGAATGGCACGCTGGAATCGAAGACGGAAACGCTGGACGCATTTAAGAGCGGAGCCGTCCATTTCACAGCCATGACCACCTCCGAGCGTAAAATCCGCATCTACGGAAGCACGGCTGTGGTCATCTCCAGAGCCGATGTCACGGGTACGCGCAACGGACATCTGGTCAGTGGACGGTATCGCTACACCCGCGTCTACCATTACGACGGTGCCAATTGGAAAATCGTCAGCTTTGAAGCCAGCAAAATGCGCAAGGGACCCAATAGATTTTCCAACAAGTTCACCACCAAGCTTTAACCCTGTTAGCATGAACACCACGCGGTCGGATTCGGCTCTCCCTCCTGCATGAAATTTTCTATGGATGTCCTCCCCGATGGATGCCTCCATGTACGCGAAACCACGCTCCTGCCACGCCCCGCTATGGCTGCGGAGTTTTTTTCTACTGCTGGCGGCGGCCTATGCCACGCTGCTGATTCGCTTCCCCAATCCATTTTTTGCCGACGATAGTTTTTTCTACCTGCAGGTTGGGCGCAATGTCGCGCTGGGCTATGGCAGCACCTTCAATCGGCTGATGCCAACCAACGGCTATCACCCAATCTGGATGCTGCTCTGCGCGGGGGTGTACCGCATCTTTCCCGGTCGCGATGCCGGATTGCACGCCATCGCCGCATTGATTGCGCTGCTGAATGTTGCCGTGCTGCTGCTAGCGCAGCGCCTGCTCTGCCGTTTGGGAGCGCAGGCTTGGATTGCGTGGACGCTGCTGATTCCGTTTTTGTTTGGCTTGCAGTTGGGGACGGAATCATCGTTGAGCGCAGCGGTGCTGGTGGCCATGCTTCTTCTGCTGGAGCGCTATCTGGAGCGGCCCACCTGGACATCCGAGGCTGCGTTTCATGGCGCAGCGATTTTGGCGGTATTGAGTCGTCTGGATTCGATCTTTGTCATTGCATGTCTGTGGATCGCGGTGCTGGCGTGGACGGCGCGGCAGAAGGATCGTCGCCTGCTACGGCGCTATCTGGCTTTCGTGCCGCTTTATGCTGGCGTGTGGGGCGGGTATCTGCTCAGCAATATCGTGTGGTTTCACACCTTTATGCCCATCAGCGGATTGTTGAAGTCGAGCAACGCCGGAGATCATCGGCTGGGGCACAATCTGCCGCATACGGCGCTGGTGGCGCTGGCGATTTCGGCAATCTCATTGCTGGTGTTGTGGCGCAAACAGCGGGATCGCTGGCTGGTCGTGGTGGAATTGCCCTTCTTTGCCGGGGTGTTGATGCACGCGGTCTACATTGTGCTGCACATGACCAGCGAGACGCGCTGGACGTGGTACTACGCCAGTTGGGCGCTGTTGGCGGCCCTGACCTCCGCGCGCGCCGGGGAGTGTTTGCTGCGGGATGCGCGCCAGGGCGCGATTCTGCGTGTGGCGGGAATCGTCTGCGCTATTTTGCTTTCTCTGCTGCTGTGGGATCGCATGGGATGGAAGCACTCAAAGATGGAGACGCGCCCGCTGCCCGTAATGGCGCTGGAGCAGGTCGTCGAAGGCCGCGACCATATTCATCGCCTGCTGGCCTTCGACCAGCCTGGAGCGATGGCGTATTACTCGGACATCTCCGTGGTTCCTGCGGATGGGCTGATGGGCGACGTGGGCTACCAAAAGGAGCTGGCGCAGCACGGACTTGGGGAATTTCTTCGCCGCGAGCACATCGAGGCATTTGTCGGCCCCTCGATTCCCTTCGACGATTGGGGCAAGCGAACGTATTGCGACACCATCTTTCTGGAGAGTACGCGCTTTACCTGCCAGTCGCTGGGTAATGGGCAGTGGACGGTTACGGGCGTCGAGGTCTACTCCCGACTTCCCTTTCAGCCTGCCGGATATCTTTCGCTGCCCGCATCGCAGATACTCTGGGCTGCGCCGAAGTATGTGACCGTCTGGCGCATTGCAGCGCCATAGCACCCGTGCCCTTGAGTCCGGCAAGTTCACCAACAAGCTTTAATCCTGCGCCAGGACAGTCCGCAGGCGTTCTCCCGCCTCGTCTAAACTCTCCGGCAACACGCGCGTCTCGCCCGTCACCGTCATAAAATTTGTGTCGCCTGTCCAGCGCGGCAGCATGTGCAGATGCAGGTGTCCGGCTACTCCGGCCCCAGCGGCCTTGCCGAGATTCAAGCCCATGTTAATGCCCTCCGGACGATAGATGCGCCGCAGCGCGCGCTCCAGTTTTTGCGCCAAAAACATCATTTCTGTGGCGACCGCCGCGTCCAGCGTACCGAACTCCGCCGTATGCGCGTAAGGAAGAATCATGGCGTGGCCGGAGTTGTATGGATAGGCATTCATGCAGAGGAAACAATGCTGCGCGCGATAAATGATGTTGGCCGCGCAATCCGCATCCACCTGCGCCATACCCTTGCCAACCGCATAATGCGCAGCCTCCAGCAGATTGCAGAAGACGCAATGCGTATCTCCCGGCCAAGCTGCCAGCGCCGCAGGCACACCCTGACGCTGCGCCGTGTCTGCCGTGCTGACGTAGCGATAGCGCCACGGTGTCCACAAAATATCCATACGCGGAGTATAGCGAGGAGCGCCGCTTTATGCGCCACACAAAACAAAATTTCTATGGGGATCGCGCCACAAGGTCAAAATTGCTTTGTTTCACGTTTGCGCCCGAATCTCCGAAAAAGATTGACCTGTTTTCCACGGATTGATATAGTTCTTATGAGAGCGCTGCGCGTTGGACTCTTGCGTGGCAAGCTCTATCACGGGTTTTCTCTACATCTCAACTCGACGCTTCTTCAGGTAGGCTCATTGCGCCGCAAGGCATTGTTCGCAGTCTGCTGGCACCACAGCAGAAGAAGAGGTTGGGATCGGATACAGGAGAATCCACGATCTCCGGTTCTCGACCTTCTGCCAGACACTGCCAACCACAGCGTCCTTCCAGAAACCCGAACCGGATCGCAGCTCTGGAACCAGCCCCAGCGGAACCACACTGCACGCGAAACGCGACACCGTTTCGCACTGAGTCCAGAGCCGACTGTCCTATGGTAGACGTCCTCCATCCCGATATCACCGAGAGCACCCCACTGAACACCGAACTGGAAACCCACGCCATTGACCTGGTCGCGGCAGAAGCCGACGCCCCCGAATCCACCTTTCACTCTGCGATGAACGAGCAGACGAGCCACACCGTTGTTGAAGACCCTGCCCCTGTCGAAAATCCCCTCCAAGCCGAAGACAGCATGCACACCGACGATGCTGCCGCGTTTGAAGATTTCGCCGCAGCGCTGGAATCCTTTGACCGCGAGCAGGCTGCGGAAGCCGCAGCGCTGGCCGCAGACGATAATATCGTCACTGGCACCGTCATCAAGCTGACCGACAAGCACGTCGTCGTCGATGTTGGCCTGAAATCCGAGGGCCTGATTCCACTGGCGCAGGTTCTCGACCACACAGGCCAATCGAAGTTGCAGCCCGGCCAGGTGATCGACGTTGTCGTCGAGCGCGACGAGTACGAGGGCGGCTACCTGCTGAGCTATGAAAAAGCGCAGCGACACCGCATCTGGGACACGCTGGAAAAAGCTGCCAACGATAAAACACCCGTGAGCGGCGTGGTTGTCAGCCGCGTAAAGGGTGGCTTGACCGTCGATATCGGCCTCAAGGCATTTCTGCCCGGCTCCCAGGTGGAGGTTCGCCCGGTTCGCAATCTGGAAACCTACATCGGCCAGACCCTTGAAGTCCGCGTCATCAAGCTGAACAAAAAGCGCGGCAACGTGGTCATCAGCCGCAAGGAAATTCTGGAAGAGGAAGTGAATGCCAAGCGCTCCAAAACACTGGAGCATCTGGAAGAGGGCGCGGTTCTGACCGGAATGGTGAAGAACCTGACCGAGTACGGCGCCTTCGTCGATCTGGGCGGCATCGACGGCCTGCTACACGTCACCGACATGTCTTGGGGACGCCTGACGCATCCTCGGGATCTGGTCAACGTTGGCGATGAGATTCAGGTAAAAATCCTCAAGTACGACAAAGACAAACAGCGCATCTCGCTGGGCTTCAAGCAACTGACGCCCGACCCGTGGCTCGACGTAGCCGAGCGCTATCCAATTGGCGCGCATGTGCGTGGCCGCATCCTCAGCGTCACCGACTACGGCGCGTTTGTCGAGCTGGAACAGGGCATCGAAGGCCTGGTTCACGTCTCGGAGATGACCTGGTCCAAGCGCATGAAGCATCCCTCCAAGATCGTCAAGCCTGGCGACGAGATCGACACCGTAATCCTGGCCGTCAATCCTTCGGATCGGCGCATCTCGCTCGGCATGAAGCAACTGCTCGAAAATCCGTGGGAGCATCTGGCCGAGAAGTACGTTGCCGGAACCACGGTTGAGGGCCGCGTGCGCAACCTGACCGAATTTGGCGCCTTCATCGAAATTGAAGACGGCATCGACGGGCTGGTTCACGTCAGCAATATGAGCTGGACCAAGCGCATCAAGCACCCTTCGGAAGTGGTCAAGAAGGGCGACAAGGTCAAAGCTGTGGTGCTTGGCATTGAACCGGAGCATCGCCGTCTCTCTCTGGGCATGAAGCAGTTGCAGCCCGATGTCTGGGAAACGTTCTTCGAGCAGCACCGCATCGGCGACGTGATCCACGGCAAAGTTCTACGCGTGGCTCAGTTCGGCGCGTTTGTGGAGTTGGCCGAGGGTGTCGAAGGTCTCTGCCATGTCTCGGAAGCGACGGATGTTCACGGCGTTCCGGTCAAGCTGGATGCTGGACAGGAACACGACTTCAAGATCATCAAGAACAATCCTGAAGAAAAGAAGATTGGCCTGAGCCTGCGCGCCGTTGGCGATGAAGCCAGCCGCGCCGACGTGGAAGCCTACAAAGCTCCTTCGTCGTCCGGTTCGGGTTCTTCAAACTCGTCGTCTTCTTCGTCGTCATCTTCCTCCACCACGCTGGGCGACCTCATCAACTGGAAGCGCAGCGAACGCGAGTAAGTCAGCATTCCCCCTGGCACGCAAGAACGCCGTCCACACGGACGGCGTTCTTGTTTCTGAGATGATTTTCCTGTGACACATTTTCCCATCCACACCTTCGACGTTCTCGTGCTTGGAGCGGGTGCCGCAGGCATGATGTGCGCCATTGAAGCGGGCAGGCATGGCCAGCGCGTCGCCGTGCTCGACCACGCGGATCGCATTGGGAAAAAGATTCTCATCTCCGGCGGAGGCCGCTGCAACTTCACCAACCTGCACTGCAAGTCGGAGAATTTCCTTTCCGCCAATCCTCATTTTGCAAAATCCGCGCTGGCCCGCTACACACCTGCGAATTTTCTCGCTCTGGTACAGAAACACAAGATTGCCTATCACGAAAAAACGCTGGGGCAGCTCTTCTGCGACCACTCCGCGCAGCAGATCGTCACGCTGCTGGAGCAGGAGGCTCACGCTGCCAACGTGCAGATTTTTCTCCACGCGCAAATTCGGCAGGTCGGACACAATCTTGGCTTTCATGTAACCACGCAGAACGCCACCTTCTCCGCTCCGGCACTGGTCGTCGCCACTGGCGGCCTGTCCATCCCCAAACTGGGCGCGACCTCGCTCGGCTACGACATTGCCACGCAGTTTGGATTGGCGATTCAGCCCTGCCGACCCGCGCTGGTGCCGATTATCTTTCATGCGGAAGACCGCGAGCGCTACTGCGATCTTGCCGGTCTCTCGACCGAGGTGATTGCAACGTGCGGCAAGCAGCGCTTCCGCGAAAAACTACTGCTGACGCATCGCGGACTGAGCGGCCCGGCGATCCTGCAAATCTCTTCGTACTGGAAGCCGACCGCGCCGCTCGTCTTCGACCTGGCTCCTGATCGAATCTGGACGACACCGCTGCTCGATCCACGCGCGCCTCGTGATCTCGCCACTGCCAGAAACGCGCTGCGCGCCATCCTGCCGCAGCGCATGGCCGACCGCTGGCTTGCGCTGTATCCACCCGCCGCGTGGACGAATGCTGGGCTGGCAAAGATGGAGCAGCAGTCACATCGCTGGATCATCACACCCGCAGGCACGGAGGGCTACGAGAAAGCCGAGGTCACAGCAGGCGGCGTGGACACCAATGCGCTCTCCGCAAAAACGCTGGAAAGCAAAAGTGTGCGTGGGTTATTTTTTATCGGCGAAGTCGTGGATGTCACCGGACATCTGGGAGGGTTTAATTTCCAGTGGGCCTGGGCCTCAGGCTATAGCGCCGGACAGGCGCTGGCCTCACCGCTGATTGTTGCGTAAATTGGTTCAAGTTTAATTGCAGAAAAATGTCATTCTGAGCGAAGGTCGCCCCGGCGACCGAAGAGAAGAATCCAGAGAATCGTCGCCTGGGTCGTGCCGCCATCACCGCTTTGATTCTTCAGCGGAGTCAAAGAACTCAGAATGGCAAGCCGCATTTTAAGTTATTTCTCTGTATGGATATGCAGATTGATGAGAAGGTTCTTCCTGTCATCGAAAGAGCTGATCGTTTTAACGCCGCTCTTTTTTCCATTCAACTCCGCCCACAGTTTGTAATCGTCGTTGCTGGAGATTTGACCAAAACGATAGCCGCCATCGGCCTGCGTAATGTAGCTCTTTACGTCCAGAGTGCGGGTGTCCTTCAGATAGACAATCGCGTCGGTCAAAGGACGCCCGCTGTTGTCCTCCACCTTTCCCTGGGCCATCTTGCTGGCAGACTGGGCAAAAATCGGAGCGGAAAAAAACAGGCCCGCCACCGCCACGATCATTGCTCCCGCGGCAACGAATCGAATGAACTGTCGCATTGCGTATCGCACCCTCATGCTTCTCAGTGTATGGAATACAGTGGAGAACGCGCTGCCCCAGAAAAATACGTCGGCAGCCGCCTTACTCATCTTCCTCTTCAACGCCAAGCTGGACATCTTCATCGTCGTAGCCTGCCGCCTCCACCTTGCTCAGTTCGAGCGGATCCGTGGCGACGATCTCGTACTCCGTTCCGCACTCCTCGCACAGAACGACCTCGCCCTCGTCAACCTCATCCTCCGCAAAATTAAAGGGAGTATCGCATTCTGGACAAACGGGCATGTTTCCTCCAAGGTTCCGAGTATATCGAAATGAACGCCATCGCTCACGCGGCGTTCTCTGCCTTCTAGTTTCCGAGGCTGCACCGTCACACGTCAAGCGCTCCGGAAAGATTCTCTGTGGATTTCCCGCTCTGGCGCGCGCCGCCTACATTTTCACAATTCAGTTTTCAAGTCGGCGCGAGTGCCGTAGGCTGGAGGAGTATGCCTCGTTCGGGTTTTTCCAATTCGATGATGATGACCTTTCCGCCCTTCGGCGGCATGGTACGCAAGCTGATCTACGCAAATCTTGCGGTTTATTTCGGATTGCTGTTGCTGGGCTGGGTTGCTCCCGGCGTGGCTGGCGATATTCTCCGTCTCGGCGCGCTCACTCCGGCGATGGTGACACGTGGAGCGCTCTGGCAGATTCTGACCTACAGCTTTTTGCACGTCGGCATCTGGAGCATTCTCTTCAACATGCTCTCGCTCTGGTTTGTCGGCGCGTACATGGAGGCCGCCTACGGCACGCGCTGGATCACGGAACTGTACTTCATCTCCGTCATTGGAGCTGCGCTGGCCACCATCGCCGTCTCGTACACCGGCATCTTCCACCTGACGCCGATGGCCACCACCTTTGGCCCGATGGGAGGAATCTTCGGACTGCTGGCCGCCTTCGCCGTCCGCATGGGCGATCAGCAATTTTTACTTTTTCCTCTGCCTATTTCCATCCGCGCAAAATATCTGGTGCTCATCTACATTCTGATCGCCGTTGCCAGCCTGATGCAGGGGCCAAGCGGGTTTGCATATCTGGCGTATCTGGGCGGCGCGCTCTTCGGCTACCTGTACGCAAAGCAAGCGCCGCGCCGCGGCTTCGCCTTCGCTGCTTCGGAGCGCATCTATGGCACGCGCAACGCCTACTACCGCTGGAAGCGTAAACGCGCCGCGCGCAAGTTTGAGGTCTACATGCGCCAGCACAAGCGCGACACAAACCCCGGCGCTGCTGGCCGTTATACCGATCCCAACAAAGACCGAGACCCCAACGACCGCCGCTGGATGCACTGAGCGAATCCTGAATGGTCTGCGTTTTGAAGGGGCGCGGCTTCAGCCGCGCCGTAAACGCAGCAAAATCAATGCGGGCTTCAGCCCCTGGGGGAATACCGTCTCGCAATAGGGACTGGCGCAGCGGTTTCCCAGACCGGGAAACCACACGACTCGCGGGCAAGGTCAGATTGAATCAGAATGGGTTGCCAGAAAGCGCGAGATTCTCCACCCACTCAAGCCAAATGCAGGCTTGAATGGGGCACCAGGCTCGAAATGACAGATATTTCTTTGTGGATACAACAACCTTGAAACGCGCTACACGGCAACCGTAAAGCTGTCTTCTGTGCGCGTGACGGCGCGGTAGAGCGTGTCGCGCTCAACGGGAATGCGCCCGGCCTCGGTGATGAGACGGATCAGATCGGCGCGCCGCAATCCCTGCGGCGTGCTGGCTCCGGCATCGTGATAAATTTTTTCTTCGACCACCGTGCCGTCGATATCATCCGCGCCAAAGCGCAGAGAAATCTGCGCGATCTTTGGCGTCACCATCTGCCAGTAGGCTTTGACGTGGGCAAAGTTGTCCAGCATCAGGCGGCCAATCGCGATCTGCTGAAGATCAATCATTCCTGTCGTGCGCGGCAGATGCTCCAGCGCCGTGTTGTCGGGATGAAAAGCCAGAGGAATAAACGTCTGAAATCCGCCGGTCTCGTCCTGCAGTGCGCGCAAACGCAGCATGTGATCCACACGGTCTTCATCATTCTCCACATGGCCGTAGAGCATGGTTGCATTCGAGCGCAAACCAAGTTCATGCGCGATGCGGGCCGTCTCCAGCCATTCGCCGCCGTCAATTTTGTGGTCGCAAATAATGTGCCGCACGCGATCCGCAAAAATCTCCGCGCCGCCACCCGGCATGGAATCCACGCCCGCATCTTTCATCTGCTGCAAGGTCTCGCGCAGGGTCAGCTTGGCGCGCTTGGCCAGATAGGCGACTTCCACCATCGTGAAGGCTTTGACGTGAACCTGCGGAAAGCGCTCCTTTAATCCGCGAACCAGATCGAGGAAGTAAGCAAATGGCAAATCAGGATGCAGGCCGCCAACAATATGGAATTCGGTTACCGCTTCTGTGTATCCAGAGGCCGCATTCTGCCAAGCCTCTTCCAATGCCATCGTGTACGCGCCCGGCATGTCTTTCTTGCGGCCAAAGGCGCAGAGCCGACAGGCCGCCACGCAGACGTTAGTGGGATTGATATGTCGGTTCACATTGAAATACGCGATGTCGCCATGCAACTTCTCGCGCACCCAATTGGCTAGCCATCCCACGGCCAGAATATCCGGCGAGCGATAAAGCGCGACACCGTCCTCAAAGCTCAGCCGCTCTCCAGCCAGAACTTTGGCGGCAATAGCCTCCAGCTTCGCATCCTCGGTCTGGAATGGATGGCGCGGGCGCGGGCCAGATGTATTTCTTGAGGGGCTTGGGGGCGCGGTATTCATCACCGTTTATGATACTGCAACAGAAATCCGCGTGGAGGCGGCGCGAAGATCGTCGTCCTGGCGCCAACGTTATGACTCCGATTTTTTGCCGCACTTATGCCCGCTGCTGATAGGCTGGAAAAGAGGCGCTGAGGGTTCCCATTCAACATTTTTCTACCATTCCGAAAATACGGTGGCGGCTGCGAGAGATATTCCTTCGCCGTACCATTGCGATGCTGGTGGCTTGCGCTCTGACCGGAGTTTTTTCTTTGGTTACGACCCATGCGGCGGCAACGGATATGGGACATTTCCCCGCCGTTACGGCCACCAGCCTGAATAAAACGCGCTTTGCGTTGCCGTCGGGCTTTGGCGGCAAGATCAATCTGGTGATGATCTCCTTCGCGCGCGAACAGCAGCAGCAGGTGGATTCCTGGCTCCCCACAGCGCGGCAATTGGAGCAGCAGCACGCCGATCTGCGCTATTACGAGTTGCCAACAACCGCGCGAGAAAATCTTCTCTATCGCTGGTGGTTCAACTCCGCTCTGCGCAGCAATAATACCGATCCCGCCCTGGATGGCCGCATTCTGACGCTCTACGTCAGCAAGGGAGCGTTTCGCCAATCCCTGCACATCCCCAATGAAAAGAAAATTGCGGTTCTGCTGGTGGATCGCTCTGGAAACGTGCTCTGGCAAACCGAGGGAAACTTTACCGCCGACAAGGGACTGGCGCTAACGACCGCCCTGGCCGCCAACGATAAATAATACGCCTACAGATTCTTCGGCTCCTTCCAGCACTTCTCCATCCACCAGGCATCAATTGTGTTCAGGTAGTAGCGCGGAATACGCCCCCGCGTGCGATAACCCAGTTGTTCATAGAACTGGATGGCTGCTGTGTTTTCCACTGAGACCTGCAAGCGAATTTTATGTCCTCCGCGATGACGCACGGCCCGCTCCACCGACGCATGGAGCAATCGGCCCACGCCCTGGTGTCGCACCTCGGCCAGCACATCAATCGTCACCAACTCGCCCACCACTTTGAGGCCACGCGCGCGCACCTCAATGATGGCGAAGCCGACAATGACTGCGGCAATGGAGGCGACTCGCGTAACGGAGGTCGGCGAGCACAATAAACGACGCAGGTACTCGCGTGGATAGGCAATGCCCTGGGGAAAACAGGCCGCGTCAATCACGGACAACCGATCGAGATCGTCCACGTGTGCCGAACGCACAGCGCATTCTCCCGAACTCACCAGGCTATCCATGTTGCTCATTCTCTGGAATCGGCCAAATTTCCCATTCCATGAGATTCTGATCGCGCGGATTCTGGCTGTGCAGGCTGCGTCACCACTCCATGTAGAAACGTCGTGGCTATCAGACCGCCCTTGACCTCCTGCACCCCATGCACACGCCAGCCGGGATTCCACCATCTCCACTGCATCGTGGTCGGGTCGATGCCAAAGATCATCGTTGACGCATAGGAAGTGACCAGAACGCGCCGCAGACGAGGATCATACGACAGGCCGCTGATGTCCACGATGGGCAGCCGCAGCACCTCCCATGTACTCCCCTGATCGCGGCTGTGGGCCACTCCCTGACGACCACCCACCCACTCCTGGCCGTAATCATCCAGAGCAACCCAGCGCGCGCGCTTCCAACCCTCCGGCAACGCAAGCGCCTTCCAGGTTTCTCCGGCATCAGACGAAAGGTACATCTGCGCGCCTGCATTGGCCAGAACCATCCTGCCCTTGGCGCTCACATTCAGGAAATCCGTGGTGCCTTGCACCGCGCCACCGCGCCACGCAAATTCGTAATCCGTACTGCGATATAGACCCTGCGATGTGGCCGCATACCACTGGCTGCCGGCAAAAGCCAGCCCTCGCACGCTTCCATCCATGAGTTCGTCCAGATCAGCCACAGTTTTTGTCTTTATCTTTGCGGGGAGATGCTTCCCGTGCCGCGCAGAACGAACGGCGCGAACCTGCAACGTCGATTCCTTCCACAGATGACCCACATTTTTCCAGTCCGTTCCCGTCCATTGAAAGACCCCCTGACTGGTGCCCGCCAACAAATTTCCCGTATCCAGATCCATCAGGGAATACACATCGCGTCCATCCAGCCCATCGCTGTGTTGCACCCAGGTCGCGCCATTGTCAAGCGAGAAAAAAACTCCGCCAAAGCGCTTGCCATTCAGCGTTCCCGCATAAAGCGAACCGGAATGTTGCGCGTCAACGGCCAGCGCCGCCACCTGCATCTGTGAAAATCCGCGATTCGACGTATGAAAGGTTTTCATGCCATCGTCACTAACCAGAACGCCACCGCGATCCGTGGCCAGAAGCACATGCTGCGGATTTTTCCTGGATATATGAATATCGTTGATGATGATGTCGTCCGGCGTCATCCGCTTCCAGGCAATGCCCGCGTCCGTGGTCTTATACAAGCCTTGCGTAGTCCCCGCATACACCACGTTGCGATTCGTCGGGTCTTGCATCAACACGCGCGTCCTCCGCGCTGTGGCGGGAATGCCCTGCACCTTGCGAAAGATGGTTCCTCCATTCAAGCTCTTGTAAATTCCCGAACAGGCGCTGGCGTAAACCGTCTCCGGCCTCTTTGGGTCGAGGATGATGGAGAAAACATCAGAATCGTCAATAACGCCGCGATGGATATTGCGCCAGGTAATGCCGCCATCCTCCGTCTTCCACGGCAAATGCCAGGTTCCCGCGTACAGAATCGCCGGATGCGCCGGGTCAATGGCAATGGATTCGACCTCATGAATCTCCGTGCTGCCCGCCGGACTGATGAGCACCCAGTGCTCGCCGCCATCGCGACTTTCATACACGCCGCGCAGCGTTCCGGCCACAAAAACCTTTGGGTCGGAGGGAGCCTGTGCCAGCGCCCGCACCGATTGCCCTTGCATATCCTCCACGGATCGCCAATGTCGCCCCGCATCCTCGCTGACAAAGATGCCGCCATCGGGTCGATCCATCACCCAGGCTCCGGCCAGCAAATGCGAGGGCTGGGATTCATCCACCACGATGTGATCGACCACCAGCGAATCAGTGTCCGCCACCTTGGACAGCAGATGCCAGTGGTCTCCATCATCCGTAGATTCGTAAATCCAACTGGTGGTGGTTCCCAGAAAAAGATGGCCGGGCTGCGCAGTGTCGCTGGCAAAGCTGCGAGCATCTCCGCCATCCGGCCCCACATTGCTCCAGATCTGCGCGGCGCAAAAAAGCGATGGCAGCGCAACTGCGGCAACAAGGACGATGCGGCGAATGAACAACCCCATAGAAACGTTTCTTCGATTGGATGCGTTTTGTCTAGGCAAAGGTAAAATTCCAGAAGTCCTGCATTGAGGATAAGCCGCGACCCCGTTGCGCCGCCAGCCCCACAACGGTGATTCTTTGCAGGCCCGACGACATTTCTCGTAAGAAAACGGCCAGCCGGAGCAAATCCGGCTGGCCGCATGGCTGCACACCCCTTTGCAAAAGGCTACTGCTGGTTGCTCGTAGCCTTCTTCGGGGTGTGATGTTTCTTTGTGTGCGCCGTGGTGGCATGGCCATAGACGCGCTTCTGCGCCTTCACCAGTTTGGTGTCCACTTCCACTGTCCCCGGCTCATCGGTGTCAAAGTTAGCCCCCGATGGGACAAGGTAGTTCTGCACACCCCGTGTTCCAGCGCTGCCTGTGCGAACATCGATGCGGGAAGGATCAATGCCCTTCTCCCTCACCAGATAGTCCTTGGTGTTGACGGCGCGCTGCGCGGCCATCTGCGCGCCCTTCTTCTCTGTGGGAGCGCTGCTGCCGACCAGAACGGCCTTGGCGTCTGCGTTGCGCTCCAGGTTCAGAGCCACATCGTCCAGGCAAGCCTTGGCCTCGTTGTCCACCCGCGTCGGGCGACGCTGGTCGCGATCAAAGTTGATCGCGCAGAGCGCCTCCGTCTTTGGAGCTGGCGGTGGAGGTGGCGCGTTGACGGTTACATTGGCGGTCGCTGAAACGCTCTGGCCCTTGTCATCGGTCACGTTGCCGGTCACGGTAATTACACCCGGAGCCACACCTGTGGTGTTCAGGGTTGCCGTGTTGGTGGAACCGCTGATCTGGCCCGACGACGCGCTATAACTGAAGGTCAGCGGGCGATTCTGCGGACTGACACCTTGGCAGGTGATCGTGGACGACCCTCCCGGCTGCACCGCCGATGGATCCGCAGAGCAGGCAATGGTGGGGGGCTGGAACGGCTTCACCGTAAAGGTGGCCGTGCCATCCGCCGACTGTCCCGGCTTCTTGCCTTCCGTTACATGGCCAGTCACGGTGTACGTGCCCGGAGCCAGGTCTGTCGTGTTCACCTTCGTCGTGGGCTTGTCGCCGCCCACCTTGACTCCGGTTGCGCTCCAGCTATAAATCGTGTGCTTGGCCTTCTTTGGATTCAGGTTGAGCGCGCTACAGGTAACAGCAACGGAGTCGCCCGCATAGACCTCTGTTGGATTGGCCGTGCAGCTATTCGTCACTGGAGGCGGCGGGGCAATGCTACCCGCGTGGTAAACCAATCCCGTGCTCAACTGGAGGGCATTGATGCTGGCGGTTCCACCCTCGATATTGCCAACGGGCTGTCCGAAGGAAACGTGCATGTACTGGTAATCCGCCTGGAAGACGCGCAGGCTTAAGTGATTGCCAAAAAAGGGCAGCAGATAATCCAACCCACCACCAGCCGCCAACGATGGCCCCCACTTGTAGGGGTTCACCATGTGGACACCCGCTGGCGTGTTGTAATTGGGGCCGCCAACCCGCGATACGCCACCAAGAACATGCACAAACGGTGTGGCGCGCGCCAGTGGATACCGCAGAATCGGGCCAACATCCAGTGTGGTAAAGCCGTCGCCAGCTCCATCTGGATGGGAGTCGCCGCCGACCTCACCACCGAGAAACTTTGTGAAGTAGTACGCGCCGCTGCCAATCGCGCCCGCAGTGGCCTTACTGTACGCGTTTCCGTTGATGCTGCCGTGAGGGGCAAGAAACGAGTACCCAGCGAAGAGATCCACTCTGGAAATAGGGTTTATCTCGGTCGATGCCGCCGACTGCTTGGAAGCTGGCGCCGACTGAGCCATCAGCGACGAGGTTGTGAGTCCAACGGCACAAACAGTTGTCAATAGCCGACCATACATCCGAAATTTCTTGCATTCCATCTGTAAAATCTCCTCCGCAATTGGAAACAATCCACGGTCTCTCTAAGTTTTATTCCATCTGTAATAACTGCAAACCAAAGCGACTGCCGACGACCGACGCCCCGCACAACTTCAAGGTCTGGGATGGCAACTGCTATGCCCCATTACTATACACCATGATGCTTCCCCACGGAATATCCGCCAGATACACAATCTGCACACATTGTTGTCAAGTATGGTCTTTGAGGGCATCCGGGGGCATCGGCGTGGGCGAATATGCGCGGCTCAACGCAAAACATCCCAACCCAGACTTCAGGATGAAATTTAAGCCAGATTCAGAACGCGCTTCACGCTGCCCCGCTCGCGCAGAATCTTCTCCTGCAACAGCGTAATGGCATAGATCAACTGCTCCGGGCGGGGCGGACAGCCGGGAACGTACACATCCACGGGAATCACCTGATTCACGCCCTGCTTAAGCGCGTAATTATTGAAAACTCCGCCGGAGGTGGCGCAAGCGCCCATCGAAATCACCCACTTCGGTTCCGGCATCTGCTCATACAGGCGCTGAATCACCGGAGCCATTTTGAGCGAGACGCGCCCGGCAATCACCATCAGATCGGACTGGCGCGGCGAGGGGCGAAAGACCTCTGCGCCAAAGCGCGCAATATCAAAACGCGAGGCTCCCATCGACATCATCTCAATAGCGCAGCAGGCCAGCCCAAAGGTCATCGGCCAGATGGAGCTTTTGCGAATCCAGTTGACCGCCGTATCAAGCGAGGTGAGAATGATGCCCTCCGGCTGGTCATAGCCAAAGCTGACCTCGCGTACCTTTTGCCGATTCTGGGCGCTGCTCTCCAGATTTCCGAAAAGATACTGATCTTTTGCCTCTTTGGTTGTCTGGGCCGTCGTCGCTTGCGTCATCGCGTTTGTGATCTCCGCCATGCCCCTAGTATCGCCGGACGGCTGGCCCAATGCAATGCCCGCGCCAGTCGGCGCAAGCGAGACGACTCCAAACGGTACTATTCTAGGTAGGATAGACAGATACATCCTTGTGTTCTGGAGCAAACCCTTGTCCCTCAAAATCGCACTTCTTGGTTTTGGAACCGTTGGCAGTTCCGTTGCGCGCATCCTCTGTGATCTCCAGCCGTCGGGCATGGAACTGACCCATGTCTGCAATCGCGGCGTGGAGCGCAAGCGCGTCGATTGGGTGCCCGCATCCGTGCAGTGGACGAATGATTTTGAAGCGATTCTGCGCTCCGATGCCAATGTGGTCGTGGAACTGATCGGCGGCCTTGATCCCGCTGGCCTGTGGGTGCGTCGCGCTTTGGAAGCGGGAAAGTCCGTCGTCACCGGTAACAAAAAATTGATCGCGCAAGATGGAATCGAACTGGAGCAGCTTGCCCGCAAACACAAGGCGCATCTGCTCTACGGCGCTGCCGTTGCCGGAGGCGTTCCGGTGATTCCCGGCCTGCGACATGGCCTTGTGGGCGACCAGATTACGCGGATTGAAGGAATTCTCAACGGCACCTGTAATTACATTTTGAGCCGCATGGAGGATGGAGCGCAGGCAGCCGAGGCACTCCAGGATGCACAGGCCCGCGGTTATGCCGAAGCCAACCCCAGCGAGGACGTGGACGGTTTTGACGCGCGCGCCAAGCTGGTCATTCTTGCGCGCATTGCCCTGCGCGCTGATCTGCGCCCGGAGGAAATCGCCTGCCGCAGCATCACGGGCATTGCGGCCATCGACTTTGAATATGCGCGGGAACTGAACTGCACGATCCGCCAAATCTCCCGCGTCGAGCTGCGCGATGGCAAGCTCTTTGCCACCGTCGGCCCCATGCTTGTTCCCAGAACTTCGCCGCTGGCGTGGTCGCGCGGCACGGAGAATATGGTGCTGGTTGGCGGCAAGTATGGCGGCGACGTCGTCTTCTCCGGGCATGGAGCTGGCGGGCATCCCACGGCGGTCGCCGTTGTTTCCGATCTAATTTCCCTGGCGCACGGCGGCAGTTCCATCGGCCTTCCCAGCACGCCAACGCAAGTGGGCGGGGAGTTTCTGCTGCGACACTCTATTCGCCTCGTCGTTCATGACTGCCCCGGTATCATCGCAGAAATCGCCGGAGCGTTGGCCGAGCATCAGATCAACATTCATGCCATCTTCCAGCGTCCCGGCTATCAGCAGGAGCATCTGCCGTTCGTCGTCACCGTCGAACCATGTACAAACTCCGCGTTGCGCCACGCCCTGGCCCACTTTGCTGGCAAGGCATGGCTCGCTGAGCCGTCACTTGATCTGCCGATTCTGGAACCCTAAGGACTGCTGCCCCACTCAAGCTAAAAGAAGGATTGAATGCGGCACCCGCCCCTACTTGGAAATTTGTCCGGTAGTTACCACTCGCGCCGCATGGACTGGGCGGCGTAGACGGCAAAAAACAATGCCACAGTGAAAATCGCAGGCGCGCCGAGCACGGTAATGAGAGTTGTCATGGTAAACCCCTCTTCTGGCCGCGATGTCGGCCAACCTTACATCTAGTAAGATGCGAACGCATCGCTCCCTGATGCCCATACAGCAATTACTTGTGCAGTAACTCGCCCGCATAACTCGCATAAGAAGGTGGAAGGTCTGATGCAGCCAAATTCCAGATGTTGCTGGTCGGGGATAGTTGGACGGGAGGAAGAGGCATGGATGCAGAAAGGTGTAGTGTGGAACCCGTGTTGGGTCTCAAGACATCTCTAAGGAATCTCTGAATAAGTCTGCGTTTTGAAGGGGCGCGGCTTTAGCCGCGCCGTAATCGCAGCCAAATCAACGCGGGCTTCAGCCCCTGAGGGAATGTGGCCTCGCAACAAGGACTTGTTCAGAGCTTCTCTAACATAATATCCCATGCGCCGCGTTCTTTGCGGCTCATGGGATATGGGAGCGTGCCTCCCACGTCTCAGGAAATCGAGACTCTTCGACAAGATCAGGGCAGGCTCTGGGGAACCAGGTTTTGTAGTTGCGCGAGAAGAAACCCACTTATGCCCGACCCGAAAATTCCCCTGTCTCTGTCACCACTTTTACTATTTCCCCTTCTTTGATGAAGGGAGGGACGCGAATTTCCATCCCCGTCTCCAGTTTGGCGAGTTTGGTTCCGTTGCCACTCGACGAATCGCCCCGCGCCCCAGGCTCCGCATAGACAACCTTCAACTCCACAAACATGGGCAATTGTAACCCGATGGGATTGCCGTTGTACTTGTTCAACTGGAGCAATGCGCCCTCAGTCAGGTAGTCCAGCGCATTGCCAACCATCCCTTCATCCAGGGTGAGGGTCTCGTAACTTTCCTGATCCAGAAAGTGCGAACCCTGGCCATCGCTATAGAGATAGGAGACCGGAACTAACTGGAGGTCTGGCTCCTTGAACCTGTCATTCGCCTTGAAGGTCTTCTCAAAGACCGCGCTGTTGAGCAGGTTGCGCATCTTGAGATGCACCAAAGTCTGGCCACCGCGCGCGGTCGGGGTGGTAATGTCTGAATCCAGACAGACGAATGGGGTGTTTTCAAATTCAAACAAAGTCTTGCGCTTGATGTTGATCGCTTCAATCAGTGCGGCCATGAACTCCTCGGTGTGTCGGTGTGCAGGTTGGGTGCAGGTTGGCATGGAAACCCAGGGTAAACCTGATTCCAACTTTCGATTCAGTATAAGGTACCGCGCCCCTCGATGATCGAATGCGCCAAAGCAAAATCCTCTCCCCGCGCCTGTACACTGGAGCGGTATGGAGACGAAAACATCGCATCGCGTTCTGGGGGTGATTCCAGCTCGACTGGCTTCCACGCGGCTGCCGCGTAAGGTGCTGCGGGAGATCGCAGGCAGGCCGATGCTGGCCTGGGTCTATGAAACAGCCGTCAGCGCAGGGGTCTTTGACGCTGTGATTGTAGCCACCGACTCCAACGAAGTGGCTGATTTTGGCCGCGCTCGTGGCTGGGATGTGCGCCTCACCTCGCCCGATCTACCCAGCGGAACCGACCGCGTCCACGCCATTGCCCAGCAGGAGCCGGCAGATATCTACGTCAACATCCAAGGCGACGAGCCGCTGCTGCGCCGCGAACATTTTGAGGCGCTGCTACGCCCCTTCACGCGACCGGGACTGGCGGGCAAGGTCAAGGTAACAACCGTGATGACACCCTGCACTCCCGACAATATCGCCAACCCGAATGCTGTAAAAGTCGTGGTGGCTTGCGATGGCCACGCGCTGTACTTTTCCCGCACAACCATCCCCTGGGATCGCGATGCCAGCGGCGATGTCGCGTACTGGAAGCATCTGGGACTCTATGCGTATCGCAAATCGGCGCTCGACGGCTTCCCTACGCTCCCGGCCAGCCGTCTGGAGGCCGCCGAGCGGCTGGAGCAACTGCGCTTTCTGGAAAACGGCATTGATCTGTACGTGGAGCCAGTTCCCTACGACACCATCGGCGTGGATACGGAGGCGGACTTGTCTGCTGTTGCGGCCCTGTTGCGGCAGCGTCGCTGAATCCGCGCCCCTTCAAAATGCCGATTTGTGCAGAGGTTCCTTCACCCATCGCACACGAAACCGCGTGCTTCCGATACACTGATTCTTACTGCATATTGGAGATCAGAATGGATGTGTTTGGCCTGCTTCCCCGGGTGAAGACCCGCCGGATGCTCGAAGCGTTTGCATGTGCGATGATTTTGACCTTTGCGGTATCCGCCCTGGCCCAATCCAGCAGCGATAACGGCGGCGATGCAGCGGGAACTCCCGACAGCAGCAATCCCGGCATCAACAATCCGCAGACCGGGACTGTCAGTACGGGCAACTACGTTCCACCCGCGCCGCCCACCGGCCCGGATGTGTACTACGACCGCCCCTGGGAGCTATATCTTGGCCTGACGTACACCAATTTTCTGGCTGGCCCGGCCCTGCTCCAGCGCTCCAACATGGGCGGATGGGAGGTTCAGGGTAGCTACTGGCGTAACTGGCACTGGGGCATGATGGCCGATTCGCGCATGTATGTCGGCACCTCCGGCGTCTTTCCAAACGGCGCGCCGCCACCTATTGCCAACATCACCGGCCCGCGCATCATGCAGTATTACTTTATGGCTGGCCCGGAGTATCGCGCCTTTCGCCGCAACAAGGCTTCTGCAACCGTTCATGCCATCTTCGGCAATGCGTATGGCATCTTTGACGCGGCCCACCTGTTTGGCCTGGATGTGCAAACCATTGGCCTGTTCGCCACGCAGTGGACCTTCAGCAGCGCCTTCGGCGGCACTTTCGATTATAACTACACGCCGCACATCGCCTTCCGCATCCAGCCGGAATTATTGATGACGCATTACGGCGGCACCATGCAGCAGAATTTTGGATTTTCTGTTGGCCCACTGATTCGTCTGGGCAAGATCAACAAGAAGCGCTACCACAAACCGACTTCATGGTTCAGGTAGGCGAAGCACCCAGATAATCTCGGACTATCGAAGGAAACGCAGGGAACGCCGTCGATCCTCTACGCGCGCGCGCCGGGCTGGAGATACTCCGGCCCCACAGGATCGCGCACCGCATCCGCCACAATCGCGTCAATGGCGCGCATATCTTCCGGTGTCAGTCTCCAGCCGCAAATTTCCTTCGCGGGCGCGAGCTGCTCCGGTCGTTTTGCTCCCCAGAGCGCGGCTGAAACTCCCGGCTGATCGAGCAGCCAACGCAGCGCCAGGTGCAGCACGCGCTTGCCGTAGTGCTGCTGCGCGTAGGCATCCAGCGACTGCACGGCCTGTACATACTGCGTTATTCGCGGCGGCTGGAACTTCGGATCGACGGCGCGGACATCGCCCGCAGGGAAGGTTTGGTCGGCGCGAATCTTTCCGGTCAGCAGGCTGCGACACAGCGCGCTCCAGGCAAGCACGCCAATGCCATGTTCGCGACAGTAAGGCAGCGCTTCCTGCGCCACTTGGCGCTCAAAAAGATTCATAGGCGGCTGGTTGGCATGGAGTGGCGCCACGCTGCGGAATTGCTCCATCTGCGTGGCGGAGCAATTGCTGACCCCAATGGCGCGAATCTTTCCGCTCTCATACAGCCGCAGAAAAACATCCGCAACCTCCTCCATCGGAACCAGTGGATCCGGCCAGTGCAACTGATAGAGATCGACATACTCCGTGCCCAGACGGCGCAGACTCCGGTCGATCTCCTGCAGAATGCTCGCCGGACGAGCATCGAACCGCACGCGCCCGTCGATACGGCACAGGCCCGACTTGGTGGCAATGTAAAAATCCTCGCGGCGGCCATGCTCGGCCATCGCTTTGCCGACGATCTCTTCCGCGCGGCCATCGCCATAGATCGGAGCCGTGTCGATCAGGTTGATGCCATGATCGAAGATACTGCGGCAGGTGGCAATCGCATCTTTCTCTTCCACCACGCCCCACGAAGTGCCGCCGATGGCCCAGGTTCCCAAGCCGATGCGCGAGACGTGAACGCCATGCAACGTTGTGGTTTCCATGTTTCCCCGATGGAATTACGCTTCGTTTACTCCAGTTCGTAGCCCGCGAAGAAATAGCCGATCTCGAACTTTGCGGTCTCTTCTGCATCCGAGCCGTGAATGGCATTTTCTTCAATGCTGTCCGCAAACCGCTTGCGGACGGTGCCCGCTTCGGCATTGGCCGGATTGGTTGCGCCCATCAGCTTGCGCAGATCGGCAATGGCATTTTCTTTTTCGAGCACCATCACATAAATCGGGCCGGAGGACATGAAGCTGGTGAGCGAATCGAAAAATGGACGCGCAGCATGAACGGCGTAAAATCCCGCAGCCTGCTGCTTGCTGATGCTCAGCTTTTTGATGGCCGCAATGCGAAATCCTGCGGTCTCCATCATGGCGAGAATGCCGCCGGTGTGTCCCTTGCGAACTGCGTCCGGCTTGACGATGCTAAAGGTACGTTGCAAAATGAATCTCCTTAATTTCTATCTATCAAAAAATAAAATCTTTCGAAAAGGTTTATAAAAATCTACTGAAAAGATTTATGCCTTGCCCATCGCCTTGGCCATCGTTTCTCCGATGAGCGCAGGCGACTGGACAACATGAATTCCCGCAGCGGTCAGCGCCTTCATCTTGTCGGCAGCCGTTCCCTGGCCACCGGAGATGATTGCGCCCGCGTGGCCCATTCTGCGGCCCGGAGGAGCGGTCTGCCCTGCGATGAAACCGACAACCGACTTTTTCACATGCTGCCTGACGTACTCCGCAGCGGCCTCTTCTGCCGTGCCGCCAATCTCGCCAATCAGGATGATGGCCTCCGTTTCAGGATCAGCATTCAGCAGCTTGAGCGCATCGACGTGTGTGGTTCCAATAATCGGATCGCCTCCAATGCCAATGGCCGTCGATTGGCCGATGCCGCGCTGCGTCAACTGATGCACCGCCTCATACGTCAAAGTCCCAGAGCGCGAGATGATGCCCACGGAACCTTCTTTGTGAATCCGGCCCGGCATAATGCCGATCTTACATTTTCCCGGCGAGATGACACCCGGACAATTCGGGCCAATCAGCCGCGAGGTGGACAATTTCAGCTTGCTCCATACCCGCACCATGTCGAGCGACGGAATGCCTTCGGTAATGCAGACGATCAGCGGCAAGCCCGCGTCTTCCGCTTCGAGAATGGCATCGGCAGCAAACGGTGGCGGAACAAAAATGACCGTGGCGTTGGCTCCCGTCTTTTCGACGGCTTGCTGCACCGTGTCAAAAACAGGCCAGCCTTCATGCTTGGTGCCGCCCTTGCCCGGTGTCACGCCGCCGACAACGTTGGTGCCATATTCGGCGCAACCCTTGGCGTGAAAGGTGCCTTCTTTTCCGGTGATGCCCTGCACAATCAGGCGCGTGTTTTTATCCACCAATACGCTCATCTTTATCGAATCCTCTCCGTTTTACTGCGTCGGATTTATTTGCCTTTGGCTGCGGCAACAGCAATTTCCGCCGCGTCCTTCATCGTTTCGCCGATCAGAAAATTCAGGCCGGAATCCTTCAGAATCTTGCGGCCCTGCTCCACATTCGTACCTTCGAGGCGCAGAATGATGGGCACCTTCACATTGGTCTTCTTCGCGGCTTCGACCACGCCCTGCGCCAGTGTATCCACGCGCAGAATGCCGCCAAAGATGTTGATGAAAACCGCCTTCACGTTTTTATCTGAGAGCAGAATCTCAAAGGCGTGCTCAATTTGCTGTTGGTTGGCACCGCCGCCTACGTCCAGAAAATTCGCGGGCATCCCACCTGCATATTGAATAATGTCCATCGTCGCCATCGCGAGGCCCGCACCGTTCACCATGCAGGCAATGTTGCCATCCAGCTTGATGTAGTTCAGCGCGTACTTGGATGCCTCCACTTCGAGCGGGTCTTCTTCGGCCACGTCGCGGAGTTCCTTCAAATCCTTGTGGCGGAACATGGCGTTGTCATCGAAGTTGATCTTGCAATCGAGCGCAAAAAGTCGATCATCCGTGGTGGTGATGAAGGGATTGATCTCCATCAGCGAGGCATCGGTCTCCACGCAGGCCTTGTAGAGGCCAGTCATCAACTGCACCGCCGAACTGATCTGCGTAGGCTTTAGCCCCAGCGCGAAGGCCAGCTTGCGCGCCTGATAGGGCTGAAAGCCGACCGCAGGATCAATAAATTCCTTGTGAATCGCCTTCGGGTCTTTCGCGGCGACCTCTTCAATTTCCATGCCGCCAGCCTGCGAGGCCATAAAGACCATCCTGGCCGAGGCGCGATCCAGCACCACGCCCAGATACAGTTCGCGCTCAATGGGAGCGGTCTCTTCAATCAGCAGGCGCTGCACCTTCTGCCCCTGCGGGCCAGTCTGGTGGGTAATCAACTGCATGCCGAGAATCTTTTTGGCGTACTCCTCGGCCTCTTGCATGGTTTTGGCGACTTTAACGCCGCCGCCTTTGCCGCGCCCTCCGGCATGAATCTGCGCCTTGACGACACCGCCCTTGGCTCCGGCAGCGAAGAGCCTCTTCGCCACGTCCACCGCTTCTTCCACGGTGTTGGCAACTTCGCCGCGTGGAACGGCGACACCGTACTTCGCAAGAATGTCTTTGGCCTGATACTCGTGAATTTTCATAAGATTTGTGAATCCCCGGCATTCGCGCCGCGCATGTTGTGTCGATACCCTGCGCAGGAAAAAGCAAATGTGGCGAACACTCGATATTATCGAACGAGCGGGTGTCGGGCAAATTTTTGCTCCGATAAAAATTTTTATGCAAAACGTTTCTGACGAATTTGAAGCATTCCGGCAGGTCAATGAGCAGAGCGCTCCGCTCAGCCGCGAGGCCGCAGCCGCGTGGATGCGCGAAATTCTGGCCGACCGGGAAAATCAAATTCCCGACGCGCAGATTGCCGCGCGGCTGACCGCGCTGGCCGTTCGCGGCGTCGCGGCTGTGGAACTGGCAGGCTTTGCGGATGCCATGCGCGCCGCCGCTGTTCCGCTGCCGCTAACGGAGGCCGAACGCGCCGCGCTGGTGGATACCTGCGGCACCGGCGGCGATGCCAGCGGCACCTTCAACATTTCCACCGGAGCGGCGCTGGTCGCGGCGGCTGCGGGAGCCAAAATTGCCAAGCATGGCAATCGCAGCGTCACCTCGCGCTGCGGCTCGGCGGACGTGCTGGAGGCGCTGGGCGTGCCCGTGAATCTTTCCCCAGAGCGCTCTGTCGCCTGCCTGCGCCAGACGGGATTTGTCTTTCTTTTTGCTCCGGCAATGCATCCAGCCATGCGTCGCGTGCAGCCGCTGCGCCGCGCACTGGGCTTTCGCACCGTCTTTAACATCCTTGGCCCGTTAACCAATCCCGCCGGAGCCAGACGGCAAGTGGTGGGTGTCTACACGCCGGAACTGGTGCCGCTGGTGGCAGAGGCCATGCTGCTGCTCGGTATTGAGCACGGTCTTGTGGCGCATGGGCAGGTCGCCGAGGGCGGCCTCGACGAGCTTTCGCTCTCTGGGCCGAGCCTGCTGGCCGAGGTAAAAAATGGCCGCGTGGATCAACGCGCTCTTGCGCTAAACGAGATCGACCTGCCGCCCGCGCCGCTTACCGCGCTGGCTGGTGGAGACGCGCAGCAGAATGCTGCCTTGCTGGTAAAGGTCTTTTCCGGCGAGGCTGGCCCTTATCGCAACATTGTCGTTCTGAATGCGGCGGCAGCGTTGATCGTCGCTGGATTGGCCTCCACGCTGCGCGAGGGCATCGCGCAGGCCGCAGCCGCCATCGATTCTGGCGCGGCGCGGCGTACACTGGCTGCACTGGTGGAGTTTGGCACCAGCGTCTCCACCAGTGCAGCAACCGAAGCTCTCTGAGGAGGTTCCATGTCTACCCCGTCCACGCTGCCTCGCATCTGCAAACCGCTGCCGGAGGCCGAGACAGCCTACCTCCGCTGGATCGCGCATCTGGACACGGAATTTGCGCGGCATCAAAATATCGACCGCCGCTCGGAGCTGGTGCGTGATGAATTGCATCAGCTTTTTCTGGGCCGCCCGCACGGTGGCAAGCTGAACTTTACGCTGGATACGGAGCTTCCATTCAATGTGCTGGAACTGACGCTCGATCCGCGCAATGTCACGCTGGAGGCCGAGTGCTTTGACGACGTGAACGCCGAGCAGTACGCGCTGCGCAAGCCGCTCCTCTGGTTCTGGAAAATGTTTGATCGCTCGCCTGTCGGCCTGAACCATTGGCTGGGCCTGCGCGTGCGCGCCATGCTGGGTCGCCACATTTTTCGGCACATCGGCAGGCATGTGCAAATCGGCCACAATATCACCTTTACTTATGGCTACAATCTGGCCATCGAAGACAATTGCACGCTGCACGCCAACATTTTTCTGGATGATCGCAGCGAACTCATCGTGCCCAGTGGCGCCATTGTTGCGGAGAGCCTCCCCAGGCGTTAAAAATCTACAGGCGCTAAAAATGCGCCGGGAACCTGTAGATGATCCAGAAGGTGCGCGCCGCATCGACAAAGCCATCACCGTCTGGATTCTTCGCGGAGGAAACGTTCTTCATCTCCAAACAAAACAACACGGGTGCCCCGTCCTTGGCGTAGCCAAGGGTGGGAGAAAGATCATCGACCAACAAACCGTGTTTGGATTGGGGAGTACATTCACCGATCCCACCCTTCGCAGAAACAGAAACCGCGAAGGATGGGGCACCCGGGGAGGAGAATCCTCGCCTCGTCCATCATGCTCTCATCAAAAACGCAGAGTCATTCTGAACGACCATCGGGAGTGAAGAATCCAGAGAATCCGTGCTGCATCGACGCGGCACGCACCGTCTGGATTCTTCGCTTCGCTCAGAATGACTCATCGCGGAGGAAACGTTCTTCATCTCCAAACAAAACAACACGGGTGCCTGTAGATGATCAAGAGGTTGTACCGATTTCGGAGCGGCTGATGGGCGGCTTGTAAGAGAGACTACCATGAGGTCGCTGGTGGTTGTAGTAGTCGGTCCAGGGCTTGAGGCATTGGTCGCGTTGTTCGGAGTCGATCCAGTGCTTTGCGTAGGCCCATTCGCGCAGCGCGGTCTGGATAAAGCGCTCGGCCTTGCCGTTGGTTCTTGGCGT
>JAJZIJ010000041.1 GCA_021810625.1 Acidobacteriota bacterium | reverse complement strand
TGAGGGATCGTAGCCTGGAGTGCGTAGAGGCAATCGTCGAGCGGCAGAAGCGTGTGCTTGCGAAACGCTACGATGATGGCTTCTTGTTCGACCGACAGAACGGTTGATCGTGGAACGGTTGGCCCGGTGCGGCGATCTGCGGTGGACTCGCGCTTCTTCCACTTGGCCACCGTCTTCGAGTTGATGCCATGCCGCCGAGCCAGCGCCCTCATGCTCTCTTGACTATGCTGTATCGCTCGACGGACCGCCTCTGTCGTCGTGGCGCACCCGTGTAGAACCTGTCCCATAGTGCCTCCTTCCATCCTCTGGAAAAGTATGCACCATCAAATACCGGGACTAAACAGCTACGCCAATACTTCAACGAAGGTCAGTATTGGGAACGGGTTATATTGGGAGAACTCGCAGCGGTTGTATTGGAGGATCGTCATCCTTCATTAACGGCTGCGAACGAGCCGTTCTGCACGCGGAGCCAAATGGTTTCGTATCGAGATGAAAACAATGAAGTTGCCCGTATTCATCAGTACCTCCGTACCGACGGCACAATCGGGGCAAGTGGTCGTCCTGATCCAAAGCGTTTGTACCAAAATGGAATTCTGTACCGATTGGTAAAGAAAACGCAACGCAGAGACGAATAAAAAGAGAATTCCCTGGCCCAGAACATCCGTGCATCCCGACTGGATATCTCCAATCGAAACACACGGACGCGAGGAATTTTGGAATACAGAAAAATTAAGCGGCCGTGGTCGGACTGGTCGCTGCAAAAGAGTTCAATATCTGCGCCGACGCGCTCGTGATCTGCTCAATCGCCGTGTTCCACAATGGCAGATTGGCCACGGTTCTCCCTTTGAACAGCGGATTGCTCAGAATGGCCTGTTCGACCTCTGGCAGCGCGGTCGCCAGCTTCTGTTGTCCGGTTCCGGTCGAGGCGCTCACCGCCGTGGCCACCTGTTCCACCTTCACCACGCTGCCGAGAATCGCCTCAAAGGTTCCGCCCAGCGCGGGATCGAACATTCCAACGACCGATGCGACGGTCTCTTCCGCTGGCAGCAGCTTGGCCTCGACGGCCAGCGCCTTCTCCGCCCCCACTTTGAACATGTGCCCCAGATGATCCAAAAACGTTACGAATTTATTTGACATAATCTTTTCCCCATTTCTTAGTGTTGGTTTGCGTTCGCGGATTTTGGCGCAAACGGTGTGAGATTGTTTAAAAAAAGGTGTGCCCAGCTATAAAGCCACGCATATAAACAGAAACTCTGCGATGGATCCGGCAATGTCGCAATTCCGCTCGACAGCAGGCTCCAGGCCAGAAAACTGAGGACAAACCTGTGGTCATAGATCATCTGGAACATCGCGTGGAGTGTCATGCTACTTGCACCGTCTGCCAATAGGGACTCAGCAGTTCCTCCTGTGGCGTTAGCTTCAATGGATTTTCCGTGCCCAGCAGTAAACGTCCGCCCGCAGCCACAATCTGGTAATTCAATTCATCGCAGAACCAGGCAGGCTGGTTGGGAGTGAAGATTCGCTCGCGATGCAGAAAGAAGTCCAGAATGGCGCGTTTGTTGTAGGGTTTTCCAATCTGCCGGGCGGCAAAGGCGTATGCAGCCTCAACGTTGGGAACCTCCACGCCAACGCGCAACGCGCGCGTGAACCTGGCATATCCGGGCGGACGTTGCTGCACGCCGCCGTGGAGGCGCGCTCCCAGCAGCCAGCCTTTTTTGAGTTGTATTCCACCGATGCACATGTCCTGCGGGATTACCAGATCGACATGCGACACGGTGCTGTCGGAGAGATACCGAATGACCGACGATCCAAATCCGGCCTCCGTTGAAAACTGCGAAATCAGCATTCCAGATTTCATTTCCAATCTCGATTCTTTATGGGTTGTCGGCGAACTTCTCAACGCCACAGATAATCAATGGCGACTTGAATGATCGTCGTCAGTACAAACAGCGCGCCCGCGAATCCCTTGATGCGCTGCAAATACACTTCATGCCGCTCCAGCCGATCTTCCAACGCGGTCAGGCGTCCAGGCTGCCCTTGCCCAAGCAATGCCGCCATTTGACTCTTCAGCGCCGCAAGATCGGCAAGTACGGTTGCTTCAAATTCATACATAGGGAATCCTTGATTGCAGCGGTCGGGATGGCCGCTTATTGCGTGGGTACATCGGTGAAGATGGCTGCGGAGATGCGCGAGTACAGCGGCGGAGTTGAGCCGTCATACATGCGAATGAAAAATTGCTGCTGATCTTCCGAGCGCACAATGGTAAAGTTCGGCACCGGACTTCGCAGCACCAAATCCTCATGCACATTGGGGCCAAAGTTGTGATCCATCCATCGCACTTCAAACCCGCCATTTTGCGGCGGCGTCACGTTCGCATTCACCGTGATGGCCGTTGCCGTAATGGAAGTCACCTGCAATGCATTCAGATTTTGCAAATATGCCCCCGGCGCGGTCTCCGGCACCGTTGGCAGGATGACATCAACCGGGATGGTATTCGTCAGTTTCATGGAAATCGTCTCGGCCCAATCGTTGGCAAACTCCACCGTGTAATTCAGCACTTCCGGGGAGCTGCTGGTGGCGGCGATGGTTACGCTGCGTACAATCACGTTTTCATTCAGGCCATTTACGGATTGAAAATCCAGCGCATCGCCGGGCCAGATGTCTTGTTGATCCTGCAAATTGTAGTAGCTGTATTTTCCCGTCCAGGCCGCTGTCGGATTGGCGGAGAAATTCAATAATGCCTGGCAGGCATTCTCGCAATCCAATGAGCTGCGCGCAGGCGGATGCACCACGCGCCCGATCCATTGTGAGACTCCCGGAATGCCATTCACTCCCTCCTGCGCAATGCTGGCTGCATTGGCCATTCGCGCAACGGAGGGCGCGGCCACGCGATAGGTCACGCTGATGGTTTCTCCCGGCTGTGGCGTTCCCAGCTTGTAGAAATGTAGAAAGCCATTCCGCATTACGTTGCAATCCGCGCCATCAATGGCTGGCCCAATCCGGCGCGTAAACGGCGTGCCGCCAGAGGGCGTGCTCACCACCCACACTGTTCCCGGCTGTCGCACTTTGAAATATCCAACGCTGCCTTGCAGATTCAGGCTGTTGACGCAGCCAAAATAGCAAAGCCCCGGAGACATGGCCAACGCGCCGTCGTACAGAATCGTTGATCCGATGTTCACGTAGGGCAGCAGCGCCATGTCCTGCAACTCAAACAGCAATTGCAGCGGCGAGGCCACCATGCCGCCACCATAAACCGCTGGCCCATTGCTCCCGTAGGAGAAATAGCTGTTCATCAGGCGCTGCAACTCCGTGCTGTGTACATGGATGCGCAGGATGTAGTTGTGTCCCGCCTGCACGGTAAATTCCGTTCCGACCTCGGAACCCTCGACCAACGGCACAATGATGGTGTTCCCGCCGCTCGGTCGCACGCGGAATCCCGCCAGACAATTGGGAATCCCCACCATGCCGCTGTAGAGTCCGCACAGGACGCCATCGCTGCCGCTGTTGACCTGCACAAATCCAGCCTCGACGATGACCTCTCCACCCAGTTCCACTGGATCGATGGTCGTCAGCGTGGTGGTTCCATCCAGCCCTGATCCTCCGTTCAGCATGAGTCCAGCGCCGCTCACGTTCAGATAACTGCCCGGATCGCTCACAAGCCACAACGCGGTATTGAGCGTCGGCTGCGTAAATTCCTCATCGAGCAGCACGGGGCGATGCAGAGGAAACGGCTCGCGCTGTAACTGAAATTGCACCGTTGCGCCATCGCCTTCAAACAACTCTGTGACGTATTCCATCGGCTGGCTCAATCCAGTTACGGTCACATCATTCACCAGCGTTTTTGCGGCGCTCGCCGTCAGGTTGCTGTAGTCCACCGTGCCCTGTTGATCGCTCAATACATGCACGGTCGAACCAACCGGAGCCAGTGTCAGTTGTCCGTTGAGAACGCGATACGCTGCCCGCGCCTGATTGGCCAGCGCCGCCACATTAGCTGACCAGGAAAGATTCGGCTGCGGCGCAAAGAATCCAATCGTACCCACATCCTGCACGCCGCTCAGATCTACCAGCGTCGGACTCACGCGTGTCGTGAGCGTGCGCACCATATTGCCTGCGCTTTGTCCTAACAGCGGCGCTGTTTGAGGCAGAGCGACGCGATCCAGCAGCCAGTCATCGCTCACCACATGTACCTGCATCAGGTAGCGCGCGCCGGTCGAATCGTAGCCTGCATACATTGGCTCAGCCTGGGTCGGCACATAGCCGGTAAACAGAAGGGTTCCATTCGCCGCTTCAATCACAACCGCGGCATTGTGCGCCGGGATCGGCAGTCCATGACTGGCGCAATCCAGCAAAAGCTTCGCCAGGGTTGGCTGGTTCATCTGGCGTTGAATCACCACCGCATGTTCCGTCGCCTTGTTCGCGCAGATGGCTGCGGAGTAATCAATCGGCCCCAGCCCGTTCTGATTGTCGATGGTGACTTTCACGATCTTTCCTCCTTCTTTCAGAGAATCTCTGCGCAAATCAGCGTTTTGAAGGGGCGGGACTTTAGTCCCGCCGTAAGTACCCGCAATGACAGAGGGCTTCAGCCCCTGAGGGACACCAAGGCAATGCAGCGTCCCCAGACGATCACCATAGGTTCGTCGCTGATGCTGGCAGATAGCTGCGGAAGCAAAGCACCTGCACGCTATCGTTGGTGTCGGTCACTGGAAGAGCGCGAAAATGCGCCACCTGCGCAACCCTGGCAAGTGTGTCCACCTTGGTCAGTGGCGCGGCCAGGGGCTGCATCAACTCGGTGCCGCTCGCGGCAATCTGCAACCGTGGATAATGCAGCAGAATGCGATCTCCCTGCTCGCCGGGAATCACAAACAGCGCCGACCACTCCTGAAAGAAATTGCTTCCCTCGCGGTCTACAAATCCAAGGAGCGGTTGGGCAAACATTGCGGTCGTTGGCGCTCCCGCAATCAGGGGCTGGGCCAGTTCGAGTCCTGACCCTGTCACCGCCGTAATTCGCGCTACATTGAAGCTCACGCGCCGAATGTAATTCGGATCGTTGTTCACCGCAGCCGGGGAGCTGACATACGCGCCACTCGCGCCGCTCCCCACATAGCCCGTCTGCCCCGTGTAATTCACATCGACGACAATCATCTGCCCCGGAGCAAAGCTCGCCAGTTGGCTCGCCGCAATCGCCACAAAGGTTGGAGTGCTGCCGCCTTGTACGGGAATCGCCGCTGCTGCTGCTCCGCCCGACCCGTTGGCTGCTGCGCCTGTGGTGGTTGCCAATAGGTTCATCTGCTCGGAGCCGCTGGTCACAGCCATTTGCAGCTTTCCCCAATTCAAAAAGTGCAGCGTCACCAGCGCATCCATCTCCGTCCGCACTTGCGAGAGCGGAAGCCCTGGCGCGCCGCTGCGCAGCGGAACAACCTTGGTTCCAAATTTCCTCTCGAACGTATCCACCCATCCCAAATCCAGCCACGGTGCCGGAGGAGCGTTCAAGTTGAATCCTCCATTTTGCGCCGGATCGAACATCACCGGCTGCGCGGCGCCGCGATTGGGAGCGGCAAAATAGGCGCGTACTCGTTGCAGAATCGGCGGGGTCAGGGCCAAAGGCGCTATGGTGCTCATAGTTCACCCGGCTCTTGATAGCTGAAGACAAAAACGGTCGCCGCGCGCAGCAATCGGTCGCGCACGACCTTTACGGGTTTGAATGTCGCCTCTGTCCAGAACACCTGGGTCTCCATTTCTGTTGGCGGAGTTTGCGCGTAATTCAGCTTTGTCGCCGCATTCGGAGAAAGCAGCGCGGTCAATTCGGCATCCATCTCCGCCAGCATCTGCCCACGATCCATGCCTAGATTTGCCGTTGTTCCTTCCGTCAGATACTCGATCTCGCATTCCATCTGCTGCAACAATTCCGGCAGGTAGGGATCGTAGTGCAATCCCAGCCAGCGCAAAATGAAAACATTGGAATATGGCTCCGCCAGCACCAACTCATTGCTCTCCACCAGAATCCCTGGCCGCGTAATCCCGCGCAGATATATGGTTCGGTTCGGATTCAGCGTTGCCAGACGATTGCGCAGCGTCATGTAAAACGTATTTTGCGCATTTTGCATCCTTGGCTCTCCATCCTTTTAGAAAATCTCTGAACAAACCAGCGTTTTGAAGCAGCGCGGCTTGATCCGTGAGGGGGACGGGCTTCAGCCCGTTCATAATCTCCACAAATTCATCGCGGGCGTTAGCCCATGAGAGTGAGAAATCGCCCCATCGGACAGAACGTCCAGCCGGATTCTCAGAGAATCTGGTTCTGCGGCCCTTCCAGCAGCAGGCGGTAGAGATACGGCTGGCCGAACATCTCTGCCTCCGCAGCCGACTCAATCAGCATCAGTTCCTGATCCACAAACACCCCCGCCGCCATCGCAAAGAGCGCATCGGCGGATGGCAGTTGCAACAGCCCTAGCTGCGCCTGAATTGAAGAGGCGGAGATCAACAGCTCATAGCGGTTGACCTTGCCCCCTTCCATCTCCGGGCGCACGCGGCGAAAGACCGCCGGAGACAGAGGAATGTCTTCATAGGACGGGGTTGTTAGTCCCAACTGTTCTCCGTTCACGCCCGGCTGCGCCGGAGTTGGCAATCGCAACAGGACGGTACGTCCACCCAGCGAGCGCAGCAGCGCGTCGGCCATGCGTTGCTGTGCCGCTGTCGGGTTTCTCACACTTAAATCTGCGCTCATGGCTCACCCCATCCGTGTGGACACATATGGTTGCAGCCACGCTGCCACCTGTGGATCAATCAGTGAATTTGAAAAATATTCCATCGCCATTGTGTCGAGTCGATTGCTCTTTACGTTCAACCCCGGCGTGGTCTGCGCATTTTTCACAATCTGTGCGCATGCGCATTGCACGGCAACGGGAATTGTGGCCAATCCCGCCGTGTATATGATGTCCACCTGGTTGTAGGGCAGCCCCAGAATGTTCATCGGGAAGGTCAGTTCCCCTGTCGTGGGCACGTAGTCAATGTTCACCGGATTCAAGTTGTTCCATGCTCCCGGCAGGCCGAATATCCAGGCAATCTGCTCATACGCAGGATCAATCAATTCTCCACGCCGGGGCCGGATGTACCGCGCCTGCACAGAGATCAACGGCGACGTATTCGGAGCCACCGTAACCAGTGGTAAATAACTCAGCCGAACCGTCTGCGCATGGGCCGTCATCCGCATTCGCTCTTCATATTGCGTGGGATTCAGGCTGGCGCGATGGCAGTACGCTTCAATCAGCGAGGAAGCTGCCTGAATCCAATCGTCCGTCGTGTCCGACGGGAGACCGAAATTTGCATAGTCTGTCGGCAGTAAATATCCCATGTTTCGTTCTCCAGTGGTTGTGCAGGAGCCGCGCATGGGCGGCCGCAGCAAAAAAACAACGGCCAGATCCATACAGAGAATCTGGCCGTTGTCCTCAGGGCTTCCGGATGGTGACTTCTGGCTGTCCATGCAGCCATCCCATCCATTGCCGATTGCGTTTTACCGATCGACGTTCACCTGGTAGTGGGCATAGCTGGCGCCCTTCACTACGGGAGCGCCAAACTTCACCACCACATACTGCGAAGCCAGCGAACCCGGTACGCCCAGTTGGAAGACGCGCGGATTTGGTTCGCTCAACCAGTGATATTCGATCAGGTCTTCCGTCACGATATAGGCTGGCAGAACGGCGGTTCCCGATCCCGGTACGCCGGTGTATCCCAGCGCCCAGTCGGGAATCAGCGGCAGTTCGCCTGCCTGCGTGATGAGCATCTTCACGCGGAATCCGGCGTTGATCTCTTTGGTGCTCAGCACCACGTTGAACTCCGTCTTCATCTCGCGATCAATCAAATCCAGCAGGACAGGATTGGCATAGATGGCCGTCGGACGCACCGCATAATTGGTGTTGGCCACCATCTGCGCAATCGTCCCTTTCAATCCGTCCACAATCGACTCGGTTGTGCCGATGGTGGTCGTATTGCCGCCTGCCGCAATCTGCCCCGTCACGCCAAAATACTGTGGCGTGGTTGGCGTGCTCAACGACGTGTCCGTGCCGCTCCACAGCGCCAGCGAGTGCGTGTACATCACGCCCGAAATGGTGTCGGTCAGATCCTTCGCCTGCAAGTAGGCGAACTGGCTCTGCTGATTGCCCAGTTCGATATCGAACAGGTTGTAGTTGATCTGCGCCACCAGCGCCTTCAACGGAACCGCCCGCTCCACGCGGGTCGGGCTGACGATGGGCGCGATGATGTTGCGCGGATCGACGAAGCCTGTGGATGCGCTGGGTGTCGGGTGCGCCGTCTCTTCAAAGTAGCGCGATGGATGTCCGGTTGCCGGAACCTGCTTGATGCGCTGGCTGAAGATGCTGCTTCGCCGCACAATATCGGTAATCTCGGTCTGGTAGATCGGAACTTCAATTGCGCCAGGCCCGATGTAATCTGCGGCGGCGTGAATGTCATAGAAATTTGCGTTCATGATTTCCTTTCACTGGCCCGTGGGCCGTGGGGTTATGCCGGATCGACTTCCCGGAAGAAAAATTCCGCTCCGCGTTCACTCTGGGGTAAAAAGTGTTGGTGCGGATGTTAGACACGGGTGCCCCATACTAGCCGCGTTGTTTGCGGCTAGTGTGGGAGTGTACGACTCTTTCCCCGACCATCAAAACCCCCGACAGAAAATGCTATAGGCGGGTGCCCCATTCAAGCCTCTTTTGGCTTGAGTGGGAGGAGAATCTCCGCAGCTATTGAAGGGGCGGGACTTTAGTCCCGCCGTAAGTATCTGCAATAAGAGCGGGCTTTTAGCCCCTGAGGGACAGCAGTGGAACGTAATCAGAGCTTCCTTAGCCCAACAACCCGGCGCGAAACAGTTGCGACTTCACCGCGATGCGCTGTTCCATGCTCAGGCTCTGCAAAGCTCCATCCAGCGCTCCTGCCTCAATCGAGTCCAGGTTGGAGATGCCCTGCTTGGCCAGCAGCATCGTCGTGGCCGACGAAACCGTCTTGCGTCCGCCGCTTGTGGCTGCCGCCTGCCCGTGTCCCGCCTGTGCCTGCAATGCGGCAATCTGCAACGCCGCCTCGTGCAGCTTGCGTTCCAACTCTGCCATGCGCTCGCTTGCAGCCAGGGTCGGCATCTCTCCGCCTTGTTCCACCGTGGCGACAATCTTCTGCACCTGGCCGGAGAGAACTCCCTGCTGCGTTTCCAGGCGATTCACGGTCTGCTCCAATGTGCTGGCCGCGCCCGCCAGCCGTTCCAAAGTTACCGCGAGCGCTTCCAAAGAACGGTTCGTTTCCAATTCCATTGCCTTGCTCCTTTTCATGGTTGTCCTCGTTGGCAACCCTCCATCGGCTGCCAGTTTGGGATGAGTGCTTCTTGAAATGTGTTCAGAGTTTCCTAAAGAAGTGCTGCTTACCCTCCGTAGGTACTCGCCTCGAAGCGCAGCACGCGGCCTCCCGCATCGGCAGCCATGCTCACGCCGCGTCGCCGCGCCACATGCGCCTTCAGGCGAAAGGACGTGCCGCGATAGGCGGCCTTGTCGCGCAGCAGAATGGCGGCTCCGGTAAAGGTCGCCCGCGTCAGCTTCCAGATGGAAGCCCGCATATCCTCGACATGCGCGTCGGCCAGTTCGTAGGACATGCCCATGCTCCCCGGCGCTACCTGGCGCAGTTTTTCCTCGACCTCTGGAAAGTCCCGTCCGTACAGATAGCCGCTTACCGTCAGTCGCTGGCCTACGACATCGGCCTCGGTCAAAATGCCGCACTTGGTTCGGGCATCGTGCCCTTCCCAGTCCGGGCGGAAGTCCACGGCCATGCCCAGCAGAGAAGGCAATGCCGCCTCTGCCGCCGCTTTCGTCAGCACCACGCGATGCCCACGCGCTCCGCTTGGTGCCCGGTCACTCGGTACATCGACCAGCGTCAGCACCCCTTCAAATGGAACCCGGTTCGGGTGCCCGTGGATCGTCGGCAAGGCTATTGCCATGGCGTCCAGTCTCATGTGTGCTCCTGTCCTTCCGTTGTAGATTTGGTTGTGTGTTCCAGTGGGGTGCGTCTTATATGCTCCGCATACATCGGCGTTTTGAAGGGGCGCGGCTTTAGCTGTGAAGGGGGCGGGCTTGAGCCTGTCCGGTATCCCCAGCAAACTCCCTCTGGGCTTGAGCCTCTGAGGGAGTATCTTTCAACTCGCGCCACTACATGGAAAAGATTTACTCCTCCGCTTGCATGGGCGGTGCAGGCGATTTTGCCTGCGGAGAATCTGCCCCCGCATCTTCGAGCGGCCTCATCCCGCGGGCCGCCCGAACTTCATTCACCGTCAGCACTCCTGCGGCCAGCAGCGCCGTCTGTATCTGCACCTCCTGCATTTCATCGCGCGCATCCAGTTCGTTGAAGACGAACTCGAACTCCGGCCAGCCCAGCCGCTTGTGGAACAGGTCGCGCGTAAAATGGTCAGCCAGCAGTCGGGCTGTGGGAGCGATGGTGCTGCGGAAGGCCTCGTCGGACAGGTCTTTGGCCGTGTTGCGATTTACGTCGCTTTCCAGTCCCAGCATCAGCGGCGGAACGCCAAAGGCATTGCCCACCATGCGCACCAGAAATTTCTGCCACTCCAGCCGCAACTCGGCATCGGTTCCGCCGGTAAACTTCAGAACCTCTGGCTTCTCCTGGCTGGAGAGCAGTGGCACCCGGCCCGTTCCCTCGATCTCGTCCTGCCACCAGGCGATCATCCGTTCGTGATGTTCCGGCGTGGTTTCATTCATCCACAGCGCAAACTGCACCACGCTGTTGCTGGCCAGCCGTCCTGCGTACCGATGCGCCGCCAGAAAGTTGTTGACCGTCTCAAAGGCGGCCTCCAGCGGCCCCAGCCCAAAGGGCGTATGGGAGCGCGGGTTGATGCGGATGTACATCAACTCATCATCGCGCAGTGGGATGCGCGCCTCCGGCCCCACGCGATTGGTGTATTGGGAGTAGCGCTCCATTGTGCGCGATCCATCCCAGTTCACGTTGATCTGAATCGTCGCCCCATCCACGGGCCACAACGCAAAGGGCCGCTGCGGATCATGGGTCAACTCCATCTCAATGGAGCCAAACCCGCCCACCAGCGCGTCCTCCAATGCCTGTTCCATCACTGTGCGCAGGGAATCTCCATGATTGGGCTGCTCCAGCGTCCGCCGCAGAATTTCCATGCGCTCGACAGCATCGGGAACCTGCGCCATCGTAAAGCCCCGGCGCAGCCGAATCTGCCAATCCATGCTGGCGATTCGGTCTTTGATGATGTTGATCGCCCGTCGCGGCAGCGGCGTCTCGGCAAAACGCCGCAGGTTCGCAGGCGTCGCCTTTGGCAACAGCGCATGGGGTGGCCGCAGCGGCCCCAGAATCGACGGCATGGGCAGGGTTCGACGTTTAGCCCCATCCACGCTCGCCCCTTCCGCCTGTGCAGCCGCGACCACAGCCACCTTGTCCGGCTTCGTCCCCGGTTCCGTCCCTGGCCCTTTGCCCGCGCCGCCTCGCCAGATGTTTTGTAATGATGCCTTCCAACTCACCGGTCTCCGCCTTTCTTGTTGAAGGGGCGCGGCTTTAGCCGCGCCGTAAATAAAGCCAAATCAAAAACGGGCTTTAGCCCCTGAGGAGAATGTGGCCTATCCATCGGGGTGTATTCCCCAACTTCCCCAAGGAGCATCTGCAACCGTTCTGCCCCCAAAAACAAAGAGGACGCGGCTTATGCCACGTCCTCCTCAACAACCTGCAATCCTGGTAAGGGGTCAATTGGAATTTGGCTTGCAGGGGACGGACTTTAGCCCGTCCGGTACCCGCGCAAAATCTCTTTGGGCTTCAGCCCCTGAGGGATGGCCTCTCCAACTAGAGCGTGTTCAGTTCAAATGGCAACAAAACTATCGGGTGCCCCATCCTAGCCGCGTTCTTTGCGGCTAGGGTGGGAGAGCAGATATCTTTTGGCCACACTGTCCACTGCGCCAACCCACTCCTGCAATCTCTCGCCTACACCCGCAACTCGCGCTTCGCCGTTTCGGCCACCCGCTCCAGATCATTCACGGTCAGCACGCGAATCTGGCTGCGCTCCATTGTCTCCACGCCAAAGCGATACTGTTCCATGCGGTCTTTGGCCCCTTCTTCTTCAAGAGATTCCTCTTCATCCTTGCCCAGCAACTTCCGCCAGGGTTCCACGATCGCCGTCAACTCCAGCGTCGCTGCCTCCACCCGCGCCACGCCCTCGCTCAATTGTGGCGCGCTGAAGGCCAGCACTTTGGCCGCCTCCAGATCGCCCTCCAGCGAAATCGCCTGGAACATGCGAATCACCCCATTCGGTCGATATCCACAGTCAATGCGCAGCGGATCGCCCGGTCGCGTGTACATCGAGGCAGCAATCCGCTTGCGCATCAAACCCCAGACCCCTGCCGTCTCAAAGCTCTGCCGCATGGACAGCACAATCGCCTGTCGTCCCGTGCGCCGCCGCTCCCGACCCTGTTTGCGCGTCTCCACATACAAATGGCTCAGCGTTTCCATCTCGGCGACCACCGACTCTGCCAGACACGCCTTCGGCTCCGTCACCTGGAGCAGGTTGGAGAAGTTCTCCTCCAGCATTCGCATCACCGCCGCCACTTCGATCGGCCCCTGTGCCAACCGCGCGCGCAATTCCTGCTCGACGGCCTCCAGCCAGCCCACATCCGCCTCTGGATCGGCGCATCGCACCCGGCTCCAGTCCCGTGTAAAGCGCACCTGCGCCGACTCAGGTCGCCCTGCCTCGCGCAGCAGCACGCCGATGTTGACAAACTCGTCCTTCACCGGATCCGGCACATACCGGATCAGCGAAAACTCACACGGAATGCGGGGATGACTCATCGACCTCTTCTCCCCTCCTCTTCCGTATTGTCGTCCCATTCCCCCACCAAAAACCGTCCCTTCCCCTCTTCCTCACCCCTCCGCATCCATTTCGGAAACGGCTCCCGCGAACTCTCCCGAAACTGCACCACCAACTCACGCACCCGGCTCCGTCGTGCCAGCAGCGCCTCCACCAGCCGCTCCATATCGCGCAGGTCGCCACCGTACCAAGTCGGCGGCACCGCCTCGGCGATGGCCCAGATCGTCTCCGGCTCCATCCGCTCCACGCGCTCCAGCCAGGGGGAAAAGCTCTCCCATCCGATTACGCCCGCATACACCTGATTCCGGGCATAGACCCCGCGCAGTGGAGCGTCGGGGAAGCTCCACTCTCCGGCATGAAAGCAGTATCCCTGATCCACAAAGGTCGCGCGATAGCGCTTCTCTCTCGGCTTGCGGTGGAAGACGGCCTGTCGTCCATTGCTGTTGCCGGTCCATTTGTCGATCACCAACATGCCGGCAAACTCTTCCAGATTGCGTACCTCGCCCAGTTGCTCCTCTGGCAGAAAGTCCACCACCTGTCCCGGCATCAGTCCGCCCACGTAGCGGGAGCCAAACTGTAATCCCGCCGCGCACCGTTCCTCGGCGCGGCCCATCTGCATCTGCATCCCCGGCGTGTTCGCGATCAGCCAGTCGCTCACCTCGATCACTTCCGTCGCCGGTACCGACAGCCCCACAGCCTCGGCCAGCCGCGTCGCCAGCAGTTCATTGGCCAGCACCCGCAGGTGTTGTGGATTGTTCTGAAACTTCACCACATACAAGTGGCCGTCCGAGCCGAGCATCAGATGACTCTGCGCGCCCCCGCGCATCCGCCGTATCTGCTGCACTGCTGTGACTGCCACGCGCCCTGCCTCGCTCCCGACGGATGGATTCTCTGCGTTCCGCCTCTGTCGGGATTCTATTATGGAAATCCTGCCCCACCCTGGCATTTTGAAGAGACGCGGTTTCCGCCCCTGAACCATTGCATTCGGGTGCCCCATCCTGGCCGCGTTGTTTGCGGCTGGGGTGGGAGAAAATGGATGCATCCCAAGTATGAGGGCCAGATTCACATTCAGCGTTTCTATTACGCGACCCGCCCTCGGCTTCGCAAATGTTCTCCTGTCTCGGCCCGTACCGCCTGTGCCATCGCCATCGCCAGCACGCAATCATCATGCGCGCCCGCTGCCGCCTCAGTCCGCCCATCGCTCTTTCGCACAAAGCTGCGACACTCCGCCAGCAGTTGCGCGCTGGAAAAAATCTCGGCCCTCTCTTCCAGCAAACTTCCCAGTCGCTCCAGCATCTCCGGTCGCGAGACTGCCGTGGTCAACCATCCAGCCTGCCCGCGCTGTTCGTAAATCGGCCCGGCATACACTCGATCTCCGCCTGCCGCTTCGCCCCGGCTCGTCAGATACGCCAGCACCGCCAGCCCATGATTATTTCGCTCCACCACCAACAGGGCATCGTTATACTCCCGTCCCAATCGCGCCACCGTCTTCGCCAGCTCCCGTGGAGCCAGATGCGCCCGCAGCTCCGCGCACTGCAACCCGGTCTTCCGTTCGATCACCTGCGCGCAGGCATAGTCGCCATCGGCTCCACCGCCCGCCGGGTCGATCCCGACGATGTACTCCCGCCCAGCCTGTGCCGGATACCAGACCTGCAACTGTCCATTCTCCCGCTTCTCTATCGGAGCATGAACGGCCCGCATCCGCGCCTCCACCTGTTCCAGGTCGAACACGCACGCTCCGCTGGCCAGAAAACAACTCTCCGCGCTCTCTGCGTATTCCTGTCCCGCCAGTTGGCGAAATTGCGCTCTCCGCTCCCGGCGAAATCCGATCTGCTCGGCGCTCAGGCCGTGCGCCTCCACCAGCGCGCGTTCCTCTTTCGTCCATTCGCTCTCGATCACGGGAGCGCCCACATACTCCGGCTCCATCCACCACGGGAAAAAGTGTTGCGCCACTCCCGTCGCTTCCGCAGCGCGCCACTCGTCATAGAAGCATCCCTGCGCGCCATTCGGCGTCGATTCCAGCACGATCTCGCCGTTCGGTGCCAGCGCCGCTCGCAACCCAGCCAGTACCTTGCTGCCATCTCCTGCCCAGTGGGCGACCTCGGAGCAATGCAGGTTCTGGATCGTCAATCCTCGTCCGGCATTCTCCTCAGCCGCGCTCACCACCCGAACCTCGCTGTCCAGTTCGGGAAACACCATCTGTCCGGCATTGGCCCGCGAGGTGCGTAGCACGCCCTCGCGCAGACCCTCCGGTAAATGCTCGTAAAAACGATGCGCCATGCGGAAAATTTGCTCTGCCGCCTCCCGGCTCTGCGCCACCTGTACGGTCAGCGTTCCCGGCTGCGTGATGGTCTTCAGGAAAAATCGTCCCACAACCCAGGTGCTCACGCCCATCTGCCGCGCCTTCAGCACGATGTTCTGCCGCCCTCGACGCTCCTCATACGCCCGCTGTGCGGCATTTGGAGCCAGCGGTACATCCCGTCCGCTCCGATCTCGTACCCGCAACAGCGTCCGCGATAGCCAGACTCCAATCGTTTCATCCAAAAGTTGTGGGGAGCGCCCATCCAGACGCTCCCCCAGCCAGAGCAACCGTTCCCGGTCGCCCCATTCTTGCCGCTCCTTTCGGAGCCAGTTTTCTTCTCCCACAGGATTCACACATCCCGGTTATTGTTTACTGAATCTCTGCTTATGCCTGCGCTTTGAAAAGACGCGCCTTGAGCCATCAAGGGGACAGGCTTCAACCTCCGAGGGTGGAGGTGCCCAATAAGAGCTTGCGCAAAGATTCCTCAGTTGTGCATCAAAATACAGTTTGCGCTTCCAGAGTTACTATCTGCAGCTCCAGAAGTTAACCTCAGGATTGCTCCCGTTGTCGAGGGACTGTAGAAATTCAACAATCCCTGTGAGTTGGAACCGCTCCCATTCAATGTGCATACCAACGCATAGTTTGTATCCGGCTCCGCCACCGGAAAAGTAACGGCGGTATCACACCAGGCTCCAACGCTTGCGCCTGTCGTACACATGGCTTGGGTAAAGTGCTGTAACCCGGCATTGTTGGCTACGCTCGCTGTTACGTTCACCGTTGGGGCTGTCACCGACCCAAGTGTAAAAATATTATTGTTTCCATCGACTTGCATTCCTGAACTCCCAAATACGCCTATACTAACAAAATTCGTGGCGGAGCCTGCGCCGCCCTTGTTCTCAAAATATATTAGCCCAGCATTGTTTGTTGAATAGCTAGTCCCTATCCCAAGTCCATAGTCGGCCCCAATCCCTGTCCCAAGATTAGGAGAAAGAAGCTTCATCGCGCCATAGTTGTCCACCCCGGATGTATCTTGAACTGTAACTCCTGTAGTAGCAGTGAGCGTTCCAGAAATCGTGGGACTTGTCGCCAGCACTACTGCCCCGCTCCCCGTCGTACCGTTACTCAAGTTGGAAGCCGCTAAGGCTGTCCCATTCACCTGATATCCAGCCGTCGCATTCATCGTGGGAGCCGTCACGCTTGCCGTTGCATTCACCGTCGCTGCATTCAGCGGGCCGTTCACCGTGGTCTGCCCCGTGGTGTTGCTTGCTGGAACCACATACGTCGGCAAGCTCTGCCCTTGATCGTTGACGCACCCCATATTGGTTGCCGTCACCACCACATTCGTCGCCAGCGCGTAGTAGGTGCTTCCCAGCAGCTTCAGAATGTCCCACGAGGCGACCGCCGGGTTATACAACGCAGGCGAGTTTGGCCCTCCCGCGCAGACTTGGTTGTAGTTCGTCGCGCTCAGCGTGGCATTGCCATTGGTCACGCCGCAGCCGATTCCGCAAAATACAGGAGAATTTTCTCCGCCCAGATTGGAAAGCACCGTACCGCCGCCCACCGGATGCGCCACCACATAGTAGCTATAGGTCGTCGAGCCAACCGTCCCAATCACATTCGTCTGCGGGCCTCCCGGCGTAGGCATCGCCGCACTGGTAGCAATGCCTCCCACCTGCGCCACCGGGGAAGTCACATTCTGATCCGCAATCCAGTACCCCGCCTCCACAGGAGCCAACGACACACCTTGATTATCCGGCTGCCCTCCCCCCCCGCCGCCAATCAGAATCTTGCCGCCATTCGCCGGATCAATGTTGATGGTGGGGATTCCGTTCCCCCCGTTGGCGTTCTCAGCGTTGTTGCTTTTCAGCAGATCAAAGTTCGCCAGCGGCCCATTGCATCCAATATCCACTTTGCAATTCGTAACCTCAATCACGGCTTGCTCTGGCGCATTCCCTATGTAGAAATCTGTACCGTAGACTCCGTTCACTTTGTAAGCGCCGTATGGAGCGGTTTGGGTTCCTCCATGCTCCCGGTAATGCGTGCTCACGGTCAGGTTGTTCAGCGCGAATCCGCCATCGTCCCCGCCGCGCTGGATGCCATCCCATGTAATTCCCGCATCCGTGCCTCCGTACTCCGGCTCCGGTGTCCAATGCGCGACATAGGAAGGATTGCCACTTCCGGTCACAACTATCGGGTAGTAATGCGCCTGTCGCACGGGATCGTTCTGCGCCCACAGCATCATATTCGGCATCAGATAGAAGGTTCCATCTACGCTTTTGGTCGCCGCGTCATACACACTCAGTGTGCGGGCCGCCGGGTACAGCGTGTATTGCAGATTGTTATAGCTCAGCGTGGCCGTGCTTGGAGTCGTCCCGCTGGGCGCAGGCGAGGGCGTGTAGGTAAAGGTGGCCGTACTCCCCGCGCCGCAGGAAGTCGCCGTAATCGGATAGGTTCCATTGTAAGTGGAATTGGCCGTCGTGATGGTCACAGGCAGCCCGCTCTGATAGCAACCAATCGTCGAAGAGGAGGTGATCGTCAACTGCACCGTCGTCCCATCCGCCAGCAGCGTGACATTCGCCGAAGCGGAGGCTAGCAGGTCATCCTGCACGTCAGCGCCAAGCCAGGGTTGCAGGCCTTCGCCCACCCGCTGAAAAATATACAGCAAGCTCGTCGAGGTCGGCGTGCCCGCCACAGGCAGTACAACACTCTGCACGCCCTGGGTTCCCCCATCGTGGTAGATGGTGCGCGTTTCTTCCACCGCATACCCACAAAGTCCGCCCACGCCAAAGCTCATGCCGTTCAGATGGCTGCTGGTCAGGTTCAGCAGCGTCACCTGCTGCGTCGCGCTGTTGTAGGTGTAGTTGACCGTCTCATATTCCTGCTGGTCGGTCAGGCAACCCACTCCGCTGGCTGGCATATAGCAAGCTGCCGCCGAGTTGCCGGACTGCGCGGTCGTGTTCGTGCAGACATACCCCGGCTGATTCGGATAGCTCGGCAGAATGCTGGTCACAATCGGGCTGTTGGGAGCCTGCTGCGTGGGACTCGTCGCCTGCGGCGGAATGTACCCGCTCGGAGCCGTTCCATTCGTCGGGCATCCCGCCGCGCCGCCCGCGCCATTGTCGCTGCCCGCATAACAGAGCGAGACAAACGTCGTCACAGGATAATTCGCGTTGGCATCCGTAATCGCAGCGGGGAACTGATTTACGGGCGCGGTCGCCAGCGTGGTGAATGTCCCGGAGATCGTCTTCGCCGAATTGGTGTCCAGCAGCAGACGATCCTGGCCTTGCGTGGCGCAGCCAATCGTGCAGGTCACGGTCACGGTCGTCGCTCCGGTGGTCGCGGCGCTGCTAATCGTTCCCGTAAAGACCACTTGGTCTTCCTCCACCGAAGTATCCGCAAGGTGAACGCCTTCATCATCTACGCGATTGATCCCACCATCCGCGAAGAGTTGCTCAAAATGCCCGATGCAGTCGCCTGTCCCATGACAATTTAGCTGTTGCCACTCGTCGAAGGTTTGCCCGGAATCATACCGCGTCACACTATTGAAAATTCCCGGACGAATGGCTCCATAGCCTCCCACCATCGGGATGCCGCCAAAGGTGTTCTGGGTGTTGTTACTGCCCGTGTACTCGGTGAAGATGTTCGTAAATCCACCTGGGCCGTTATCCCGTCCGCCACAGCAGGTGTTCATCGTGTACTGGGAAACGTCAAAGTTCGTCACGAGCCTGAATCCTTGTTCGGAGACTATGCTCATCGGGTCATGGGAAAACAGGGAGTTGGTGCCAGCGCGATAGTCCCAGACCGAGGTATTCGTGGGCCAGTCCATGCCATTCCAGTAGCTCATTGGAAACTCTGTCGTCGCATAGCCTGGATCGGCCACGACGGTACACCCCGTTCCAGCAGCACATCCTTGCGCGATAGCGTTGGCAATGCCATTGTTGCCCGTTCCCGCCGGAGTCTGATACTGACTTGCCACATAGAAGTTGTTCAGGTCATTGATCGCCAGCGTCGTCCCACTCGGCTGTGAGATAAGCTGACTTCCTGTTGGTGCATTTGCAACCTTCTGACTCAACTCGGAAGCAATGGTTTGTACATTGCTGTCCACATATTCTTTCGTGGCGGCCTGCAATGCAGCCTGCGGATCGGCATTGAGAAGGAGTGCGCCCTGTAAAGACCCACCACTAATTGGCAAATACCCTGTTAGTAGATTGTTGATGTAAGTTTGACTTGCCATCTGCATGGCAATACTCGCTGGCATAACCTCGCTGCGCATCGCCGTAATGGTTGTCTGTGTGACATTCGGAACCACCCAATATTCCTTGCTGACGGTTCCATCATCAAGATGATAGATCACACTGTAGTAAGTCCCTGCTGGCGTAGCTCCAATATTCGGAGTTAGGCTCAAAGATACCGCACCATTCGCGCCAATTTGCGCCGTAAGATTTCCCGCAGGAATTGCTTGTCCTGTCGAAGTTGCAAACGCAGGCCATGTAATCAACAAGGTTCCGGAGGCATACGTTCCATCCGCATGATATATGGTGTCTTCTATCAGCGTGGTGGGTACCTGCCCATACACCATTCTACTCGCCACTACGGCAAAGAGGAACATCTTCATAGCGCCGCGCCATAATGAGTGTGACATCATGCTTGAATAGTCTCCATTTTTCCGCAACTTAAACTTTACCGTTCTATTCATGGCCATCCTGCGACATCGGCTTCTCTCCGACTTTTCTCGGATTTTCGTCGCCACGTTTTGTGTGTTGCATATAGACTTGGAGTCCGGCAAGGAGCGCATCGCTCAACTGTTCCTTCTTCTCCTTCGGCATTCGCTTGCTATTGATCTTTGAGATTCCGCATAGATCAAACAGTAGACGAGTATGCTGATAACCACCCTTGACGGCTTTATCTATAAGCACTTGAATAATCTTGGGCCAAGATTGGAGAGTTAAGCTACGCGCAAGATTTGTAAAATCTTCCTCGGAAGATGGCAGCGTCTGCCTTCTCTTTCGCTTCTTCGCGGGAACAATGCTTGGTGCAGTGTTCTTTGGCAAGCCGTTCCATCCTAATGAAAGTATTGTGCTCTGAAAATGCAATAGGGGAGGCATCTCTGCCTCCCCCATTGCCAAACATCTCGATCACTATTGTTAGAATAACAAAATCGCATGTATCTCTACGCCATGCATCTGGATACAGGCAGCCTGTCACCTTACTATGAATTTTCCGGCCTACCCTCCATTTTTTCACTATAGATTGGCTCAATCCGCATAAGTTTCCGATCCAGGAGTATCTGCGTCAGATCATCCAGCGCATCGCCATAGCGTCGTACAACTGTTCGCAAGCTTACTCCAAGAAGATGTGCAGCTTCTCCTTGGGTATATTCTTGCACCGCCACGCGAGTAATCATCTTTTGCGAAAAGGAATCCAGCTTTTCGATACATTTCTCCATATCGTGAACAAAGATGACCGCATCTTCAAAACTGCTGATGCGATATGTGCTCATCTTGCCTCGAAACATGTCCTGCCCTAAAAAGGATGGCATCCTTCCCACCCGCATGGAGAGGCGCATATAGCGGCGCAGCATTGCTTCCGTATATTTGCGGTAGAATTCCAACCCTTGGCGTCTGCGATTCTGGCTCTCCGCATCTAAATTGTCTTTGACTGTCGTGTTTCTGCGAACGCCGTGTTCCACAGTTCTAAATTTATGGAATCCATTCCCTTCTGCTTGCAGTTCAAAGAGCGCCAGGGCTGTACTCATAGCTCACCGCCACAATTCTCCAGCACCTGTTTTTTCTGCCCACATACCTGGCTTATTTTGTGTGGACGTCCCGTACGGCGACGGCGAGCCGGGAATTGCGCTAGGTTCGTGTTGCAGCGTTGACAATAGACTCCACTGGTTCCAATATTTCGCAACCACAGGCGACCACATCCTTCACATACCTTCAAGTGCAAATGCAATTCATTCATAATCAATCATCTCCAAGGCCAAAATTCATGTCGCCTTGTTGAATGCGAAGATTCCCTCGCCTACAACAGGGCTTGTTTGCGAAGACTGCCTAGCCATCCAGACTCTTTTGGTCTGCTTCTGGCACAGCATGCACGTCTCCGCCTTCTCTTTTCTATTCCGGCATTTGGGAGTTGCTGTCGTCTAAAAAACCTCTGAACAAGTCGGCGTTTTGAAAGGGCTGGGTTTTAGCTGGAAGGAGACGGGCTTGAAGCCTCTCCATAAGCTCATGCGAGCCAATCCTGGCTTTACCCCATGAGAAAACGTGGCCTCAAGATGAGGACGTATTCATGCCCCCTTTGGGAACTAAAAAAGAGCGCCTTATTTCCAGAATGCAAAAATAGGGCGAATGGTTGGTTTGAGGCATTTCCATGCCAGATATCTCTTTCGAGCAAAGGCTTGTCTCCTTATCTATGGATACGCCATGCAAGATAGAGCGCATCTGGCCGGAAGCTGTGGGAATTATGTCGAACATCGAACACCTCATTGTGTTTCTGCGGAAAATTGTGTTTCTGCGGAAAGTTTCCCATAAGTAGTCAAACTGGGAAACTATGTCAAGAAAAATGTTTCTTAATGGGAATCTATTGCAAAAATCCATAAAATACCTTTACTTGAAAGAAACAGGCCGTCATCTCTAAGCTAAAAAGATGTGAAATCGTTAGCTAGGTGTTACCGTTCCGGCATGAATTTAGAACAGCTACATGAAAACCTCCGCCTTGAAATCCTGCGACGCATGACTCGCGGCCTTCTTTCCGGTTCCAGTCTGGCTCGCGCCACAGGATTCCGCCACGCCCACATCTCTAACTTCCTCAATCGCAAGCGGTCTTTGAGCCTCGACGGCATGGATCGTGTGCTGGCGGCAGAGCATCTTTCCATCCTCGACCTTCTGCCCGCCCAGGAAATGGCGGCTCCACCACCGCTGGATCCCATTTCTGCTCCTCTCGTGCAGGTTGTCCCGGTCGTTACCCACGCTGCGGCTATGGCGGAGCCTCGCATTTCGCCAGCCGCTGTCCTCGAAATGTTGGATGTTCCTGACTCCATCCTTCATCTTTCCCGCGCCCATCCTGCAGCGGGACGTCTCTCTTGGCAGCGTTTTGTAGCTATCCGAGCCGATGCCGAGCATGCCGCTGGCATGGAGCCTATCGTCCAGGCGAACGCAACCGTTGTGATTGATCGGCACTACAATTCGTTGGCGCGGTATCGCCCGCTCCAATCCACGATATATGCTGTCCAGACCGAAGCGCGTCTGCACATTTGCTTCCTTCACTTCGAGGCCAACCGTCTGGTTCTTCGTCCTCGCAACCATAACCACCCCGTGCATCTTCTGGAGCTTTCCATCCACGAGCAGCCAACGGATCGCATCGTGGGACGCGTCTGTTACATCGCATCAGAGTATTGAGTGAGCGCGGGGCGGGCTTCACCCCATGAGAAACTGTGGCTTCACCCTAAGTGTGAAGTTTCAATAGGTTGTCCATTCGATCTGGATCATAGAAGCTGATTGTGAAGAGCAATCCAGATTCAAGGAAAGGAACGAATGGACTATCACCAGAATGCACGACTGACGATTCAC
>JAJZIJ010000073.1 GCA_021810625.1 Acidobacteriota bacterium | reverse complement strand
ACAGCACGGCCACCACTTCGGTTTGCGTCAAATTGGCAATGGGGACTGTTTCTGTCAATGAGCCGGAGTCCGAATCGAAGCCGCCTCCATGCAAGTTCATCAGAACCCGGCCACGATTTTGTTTCGGAATTTTGAGCGGAGTGATGATCTTGACTGGCACGCCGCCCATGGTCTGCTGCTGCACATGGACTGGGTACGCGGCCTCGAACTGTGCCCCGCGGGCCGCCTGCCAAATATCTGTCTGCTTGCGCCGCTCTGCCAGGGTCATGGCGCCCAGGTCCGGCGGAGACTGGGCAAGAAACCTCTGAGCCTCACGGCTAATCGTCGCCGGAATCGGTACGATGCGCGTAATGTGCGCGGTACCCTTGGCATCGATATAACTGGTGTCCGTCTGTGGAACCTGCTGCGGAATCGGCGCGGAGTTGTTTTGCTGGGCAAAACCAGCCGCATGCAACACGGTTGCGGCACACAATGCTGTGGCCAGTGCGGCCATGCCCTTCTCGATCCAGAATCTCCGAAATCCGGACATCGCTACGCTCCTCATTTGCAAGACTTTTTGCTTCTTGTTGCACGAGTGGGAGCACCCCCCTTAGCGCATTGCCGGACGCTTCCTGCGTTCATCACGCCAGCAATACTCCAGCCGACTGATAGATGCTCCCGTCACGGCTGGTCTCCACAACCGGCAGCCGTGGCGTCCTGGTAAGGGCTTCGATTTTCCCGTGATGTAGCACCACCGTGTCTTCAATTTTTGCACCCTGCAAGCTGGGGTTCCAAGCTATCCCTTGCTGCTTCAGTACCCGCTCGCTGCCGCCTGGGCGGGCAACCCACTCGCGCTCCCAATAGCCGGTGGCGCCGCCTTGATGATGCATCTGCTCCTCACCCGGGTATCCCTGTTCCGTATATGCGCGCTGCGCCATCGTAAACAATTCGTCGGCCCTCGTGCCTTCCCGTGTGCCATGCAACAGACTGGCGTTGACTCGGGTCACCGCCGCAAATTTTTCTTCCAGTTCCGCCGGCATGTCGCCAAAGTGGACGTACCGCGTGATAGAGACCGACAAGCCCCAGCGGCGAGCACAGAAATTCAGCATGCCGAACTTCTGCAGCACCCCTTCCCGCGGCACTGCATGTCTGTAATTCCGAATCCGCTCGTCGACCGAGGTCAGCAAAACGGAAGGCAAAATACTTTGGGCCAGCAGTCGCCTGCACACCATAGCCTGCATCGTAGCTTCCGTCATGCCCGGACGCAGTTCCAGTAGCGTATCCGTAGTCGCCTCCGCAATGTGCTCGCCAAGCCAGCGATAACGCGCAATTTCTCCGTCTGTCAGCGGCAGCCGCAAAGGTTTCATCGAAATGGCTGGAACTCCGATCGTGGCATCGTCGCTGGCAACTTTGCCGCTGCCAACAATTTTCTTTATCGATGCCTGCACATCGTTGTCATACCAGGGCTGGATCACGGGCTGGTAGTCGAGATGCACAAACTCTTCCTGCGCCAGCCGTGGAGCTTCGTTGTTGGTCGTCAAGTAATAGGAGCGGCCATCGCGGGTGACCAGAAGGCTGCCAACAGCAATTTCGCGCGGAATACCCACGCGCATCTCGACCAACCCGGCAGTTGCCCAGGCAATGTTCTCGTGTCGCGAGATCACGAATGCATCGAGCGAGTTTGCCTTCAGGAACTCCTGCAGAACAGAATGCTTCTCCTCAAGCTCGGCCTTGCGCTCACTGGCCGGGAACAGCATGTTCGCATCCACCTTGTCATTCTTCACCTGGGACCTCCATCACCTTGAATGCGCCAAGACATTTTCTTCTACGGCCGAGATCCTGCTCCGTCCGTCTTTTCGGACAGAATCGCAACGCCATACACAGGCAACGTGACGCTGCGCACAGACCCGCCTGCCAGCACATCCGTCATAGTATGCGCCAACGGGATAGTCTGCTGGCTGTTTGAGAAATTCTCCATGAAGAAGATCGTCTGGGCTGGCCCGATGCGGCGCTCTACTTCCACTCCTTCAGGAGCCTGCAACAGGTCTGGCTTGACGCCACTCATGCCAAGCATCCACTGGGCTGCTTGTTTCATTCCAGCATCGTCCATCCAGATGCCAATGTAGGTGATGGTCCCTCGCCCTACTTTGCGGGTAATCGCAGCCGGAGATCCATCGAGCCAGCCATTGCTCTTGTCGTAACGCATCAGCACTTTCACGTCCGGAGCTTCCACCTGAAGCCGCTCCGCAAAGAGTTGGCTTTCATTCGATCCCCAGTCGCCGCTCACCGGAACAGAATGGATCAGCGCGAAGTACTGCTCTACGCGCCCCCCCAATATCTTTGAGAGCGGGCCGGGCTGCCGCACCTGCCAGCGCGAATTGTCGCCGTCCTTCATTCCTGAACGCTGCCCCAGCACCAGGTTTCCTCCCTGCGCGACATAGCGCATCAGGTTGTCTACCACGGCCTGCGGCATCACATACAGCCCCGGCGCTACAACCAGCTTGTAGCGGGAAAGATCATCTTGCGGCGAGACAATGTCGATCGAGTTGCCTAGCTCATGGAGTGGCTTGTAATAGCTCATCAATTCATCGATCGGATTGTAGTTTGGATTTTCTCTCTGCCAATTGATGGTCCACCGGCTTTTGTAGGATTGCAAAATGGCCACTTGCGATCGGATCGTGGTTCCCTCGATGGCAGGACCGGCCTTTTCATATTCACGGCCAACCTGCGCAATCTCCTCATACACCGGAGTGGGCGTGCCATCGACTCCGACAAGGACTCCCTTGTGGTTTTGCTCCTGTCCATTCAGCGAATCGCGCCATTGCCAATAGCTTGTCGTGTTGGCGCCATGGCCAATGTCCTGCCAGATGCCGGCGCGCATTTGCCCCTTCGCCATGTTGGATCCGGCCGTTGTTTCCATCACCCAAAAGTCCTGATCTTTGAATCCCCGCGCCAGATCGTTGGTCGCAGCATTCTTTGCCGGCTTAAAAGGATTGGCCCAATGGCCAAGCGGATCATCCCACGATGCGAAATTCAAATCTCGTGCGACGACATAATGATCATAGCCATCGAACCAGCCCATCATGTTCGTTGTGATGCCCTGCCTCGGATCGGCATATGCGTGAATGGCGTCGATTTGGTTTTTCTGATAACTCCGCCAGGTGTCGCTTACGAATTCCTTCCAGCGAAGCATCAATCCTGGATTTCCGTGTGCATCGGGAATGGGAATCTGGTCCCAGCTTGTAAACGTCTGGCCCCAGTACGCCATCACCAGGCGCCGATTGAGCGCATCCAGAGACCCATATTTTTGCTTCAACCAATCCTGAAATTGCTTGCGAGTGTTCTCGTCATAGGAAGGAAAATTGTATTCATTGTCGATCTGCCATGCGATGACGTAAGGATTGTGCCCAAAATGTTTTGCCAACTGCTCGTCAATTCCGCGTACCAGCTCGCGATACTTCGGGTCCGCAAAATTGAAATTCGCCCGCTCTCCGCGTCCTACTCGCTGCCCATCTTCCAGGACGCGCAGGGTCTCCGGATACTTTTCCGTGAGCCACGCTGGAGGCGTCTGGCTTGGCGTTCCAATCACCACAAATATCCCGTGCTTGCCGGCATCGTCGATGGCGCGCTCCAGCCAATCGAAATCGTACTGCCCCTCTGCTGGCTCTATTCGGCTCCACGTGTACTCACCTAGACGCACCATGTGCAGGTGGGCTTTTTGCATCAGCTCCAGATCAGTATCCCATCGAGTTTCCGGCCATTGCTCCGGATACCATGCGGCCCCCATCAACAGAGGGGGCGGTGTGGGTGCCACAGCTTGCGCCTCGGTGCGATTTTGAGAATATGCGCAGGAACTCGCGGCGATTGCAAACGAAAGAACACCCAGCAGAATGCCGAATCTCCGCGATTTGAATAACTCATCGATCTTCATCATGCTTCGCCACATTGAGTACATATCTCCTGATCTCTCAAACGGTATTTCCGGTCTGGCCCTAAACGTTCGTGACCGGACTATCCAACTCTCCAGTCCTATATTTCTTTCCTAAAATAAACAACGCCAGCGTCCCTAACAGGGGCATAAACGCAACCATGATAAATACG